>CAYPHN010000064.1:0-13473 GCA_964410265.1 uncultured Flavobacteriaceae bacterium
CCAGTAAAACAAATAGTATATTTTTGATTTTCATTTTTATGATTAATTTAATAAAGGAACAAAGATGAGAACACGAGGTAGGGGGTAAACAAATTTTTTTAATATTTTTTTCGTTGAAATATTTTATGTTGTTTTCTATGGCATGAATCTCATTGCATTTGAATGTTAGTTCTTGTAATTCCAAATTGGAAAATTTTTTATAATTATTTCATTAGTTTTTTAACACAGTTTTTTGTTAAGTCAAGTTTATATGTCAGAAGTAACTACTTTAAGTCTGTTTTAGTAAAACTGTTCTTGGATTGATTTTGTTATGGAAGACTTAACTTTTCCTGTATGTTTTGCTGTTTTGGTCTCTATTAACATAATTGAGCATTCGTCTAATGAAGATACTCTATGATTAATTCCTTTTGGAACAACGAACATATCTCCAGTTTCCATAGTTCTATTCGTTTCATTTTCGATTTCCATTAATAGTGTTCCATCTATTATGTAAAATAATTCATCCTCATTTTCATGAATATGCCACGGAACTTCCTGACCTTTAATTTTGGCGATTTTTACATATTGGTCATTAACTTCCGCAACTATTTTTGGAGAGAAATAATCTTGAACGTCCATTAATTGTTCTTTTATATTCTTTTGATTTTATTTCATAATTGCATCGGAATTCAAGTAACATTAACTTTTCTAATAATATTCGCCAATAATTTAGGATAAAATCTTTTTAAATAAATAGCAGCCGTTTCTTTAAAACCTGCAATCACAACTTCTTGTTTTTGTTTTGTTATATGTTTTATGGCTTTTTTTGCAAAAATCTTTGGTGGCATTCCGTTTGCATTTCCTTGATTATCAATATTATACTTGCTGCCATTCGCAGTAAGCGCATTTTTTGAAACATTGGTATTTACATAACCTGGGCAAATAATGGTAACAGCAATATTATCATTAAATACTTCTGCTCTTAAACTATCAAAAAAACCGTGCAAGGCATGTTTTGAACCGGCATAAGCGGTTCGTAAAGGCGTACCTATTTTTCCAAGAATACTGGAAATCACAACAAATTGCCCTCTGTTTTTAGTCATAAAATGCGGTAGTAACGCTTTCGTTAAAGCAATCGTTCCAAAATAATTTACATCAAATATTTGTTGATCTACACTTAATTGGGTTTCGGCTGTAAGAGAACGCTGACTAATGCCACCATTATTCACTAAAATATCGATGCCATTAAAAAGACCCAAAGCTTCATTAACTTTTAATTCGAAGGTGTCAAAATCTGTAAGGTCTAATCGCAATATTTTTACTTTATCAGGATTTTGACACGAAGCTTTAACCTCTAATAATTTTTGCTCATTCCTAGCTGATAAAATAACCTTAGCCCCTTGTTGCGAAAATTCTGTTGCCAAAGCTTTTCCTATTCCAGATGAAGCTCCAGTAATCCAAACAGTTTTGTTTATTATGTTCATTTGAAAGAATTAATTATCAAATATAAATCATTTAAATCAATAAAATATTTTGATATTTAAACGATATAAAAATATTAATCGAAGGATTTTTAATTAAATTGTACATTTGAAAAATTTTATTCTTATGACAAAGAATTTATTATGGCTTCTAATTGTAATTCCTTTTATTTTGCAAGGGCAGCATTCCATAAAAGGCACCATTAAACCAGAAAATAATTATACATGGATCTTACTTTATCAGTTAGAAAATGGCCGACAAACATTTGTAGATAATGCTAATGTAGTAAATGGCAAATTTCAATTCAATATTGATGAAAATAAAACCTCTGGCATTTATCGCGCTTATTTTCATATAGAAAACAATTTATACATTGAATTTATTTATAACAAAGAAAATATTGACCTTACATTTGATCCAAGCAACCCCATAGAATCCATTCAATTTATTAGCTCCAGTGAAAATAAGATTTACCAAACGTATCACAAAATTATCTCCTCTAAACAAAAGCAATTAGATTCTTTACAAGTCGCTTATTTTAAATCTAAAGATAAAAAACACGATCAATTTTTATCAAATAGCTACCAAGAATCTTTAAAAGCCATGCAAGTCACACAATTAGATTATGAAAAAAAATCTAAAGGGAAATTAGCCCATCATTTTATCAAGGCGAGTAAACAATATTATGCACCAAGACCATTTAAAGACCCGAAAGATTATATGGCATCTGTTAAATTACATTTTTTTGACGCTATTGATTTCAGTGATAAGGTTTTAAGTGATGCCACTTTTGTGAATGATAGATTGACAGATTATGTTTATTATTTAAATCAAGCGAATAATTTGGCAACAAAAAATATGCTGCAAAAAAAAGCAATTGATGACGTTTCTGATAAATTAAACGACAATTTTGAACTTCATAAAAACTTTGAAGAGAGCTTATTAAATCAATATTTGACAGATGAAAATACAGAAATGACAAACTATGTTCTGAATAAATATTATAAATTTTTACCTGATGCCTACCAAGATGCAGCTTTAGAATATAAAATTACATCGGCCATGAAAACAGCAATAGGTAAGGAAGCAGCAGATTTTTCGTGGACAGATAATGGGATTCAAAAAAACCTATACAGTTTAATTGGTTTTGATTATTATATCGTTGTATTTTTTAGTGCTACTTGTCCGCATTGTCAGGTAGAAATACCCGAATTTTACGAGTTTATAAAAGAAATAGGAAATGTAAGAGTTGTCGCAGTAGGATTAGAAGACGCAAAAGAAAGCTGGGTAAAAATGACAGCAAATTTTAGTGAATTTACCAATATTTTAGATTTAGATAAATGGGATAGTCCAAAAGTAAAAGATTATGGTATAACGGCAATTCCGAGTTATTTTGTTTTAGATGCCAATAAAAATATATTGGCGAAACCAAATGACGTCACGGAATTAAAAACGATGTTTGAAACTAGATAAATTTTAACCTAAACTTCACGTTGGAATATTTCAAATGAATTAAAAATGAAAAAAAGCATCTTCTAAATGCTCTATGGAAGTTTCTTGTTCATTTTTTATGATTGCAATTACATCAAAACGCACTTCTGTATCCAAATCCTTAGTAACAACATATTCATTCATTGCAGTTACTAATAATTTTTTTTGCTTGGGTTTTAAAAATTCTTGTGGATCACCAAATTCACCAGTAGAGCGGGTCTTTACTTCAACAGCAATCAAAACATATCCTAATTTAGCAATAATATCGATCTCTGCTTTTTTAAATCGCCAATTCCTCGCCTTGATCTCATAACCTTTTTGAATCAAAAAATCAACTGCCATTTGCTCGCCAATTTTACCAAGTTCGTTGTGCTTAGCCAAAATATTACATTTATTTTTTTACTGTTCGATTAAAATTTAAGGTAATCCTTAAAAGTTATATACAGCAATTGATTCCGTGTTTTTTAAATTTTACTATTTTATTAAAAAATAACTCTATTTTAAATCATTGTTTGTACGATAGTTATTTAAGTCTTTACTCTTAAAGCGAAGCAGTCTTACATCTTTTATCTAAACGTTACTTTCGTTTTCTTCTTCGTTACTTTTAAATCGACATAACTTCCCATAATAATGGCTCTGTTATCGTCAATATGACCCGCAGGAAAATCAAATATGATTGGAAAATCAGTTCCTTCAGTAGCATTTAATATAATACTTTCTAAAGACTTTCCAAAACCATCATCTTTATGAACATCAAAATCTCCCACAATAATTCCTTTACAATTTTTAAAATACCCGGCTCTTTGCAATGTAATCATCATTCTATCCACTCGGTACAGTTTTTCTCCAATATCTTCAATAAAAAGTATTTTACCATTCATATCTATATCGGTTTCAGATCCTACTAAACTTAAAAGAACGGTAAGGTTACCACCAACTATTTGTCCTGTACTTTTTCCCAATCTGTTTTTCTCTGAAGAAGAAATTTTATAGGCCAATTTCTTACCGAACAATGCTTGGTACAAACTAACTATAGATTCTCTTTGTACAGGGTCATTTAAATCTAAGGTCAATGGCATTTGACCATGGATTGCCTGTACACCCAATTCGTGCATTTTATTGTGAAAAACTGTAATATCTGAATATCCAACTATCCATTTCGGATGCTCCAAAAATTTTGAATAATCCAACCTGTCAATAACCCTTACAGATCCATAACCACCTCTCGCTGCCCAAATTGCTTTGATACTTGGGTCGTCTAAGGCTTTTTGAAAATCGTCTGCTCTTTCTTTATCTGTTCCTGCAAAGGTATCATCCTGCGCAAGTAAATGATTTCCAAAGAATACAACCAAACCCCAATGATTTGCCAATTCAATTCCAGCATCCATAGAAGTTCTATCTTTTATTCTACCTGCAGGTGATAAGATCATAATCGTATCCCCTTTTTTTAAATTGGGTGGTTTAACCAAATCTCTTGTGATGGCTACTTCGGTGTCATTTTGTGCCAATACCGGAAATGCAAAAAACAATACAAATAATGTAAGTGTTATTTTATATGAAATTACATTTTTCATCTTCATAAAGTTTAAAGCAAATTATTATAAGTATTTTAATATCTTGCAATTATACAAAAAAGTTCCTTGTAAAGGTTTTTTATAAATAAAAAATGCCATGTGACCCCTTTTTCTTACTTTTGTGGTCTTAAATTTTTAGATGAAACAGTCAAAAAAAACAAACTTGTCGGCAGATAGATTTACGATTACTGCAGCTTTACCTTATACAAACGGGCCTGTTCATATTGGTCATTTGGCTGGGGTTTATGTGCCTGCAGATATTTACGCAAGATATTTACGATTAAACAATAAAGATGTAGCTTTTATATGTGGTTCAGACGAACATGGTGTGCCCATTACTTTAAAAGCAAAAAAAGATGGTATAACACCTCAAGAAGTTGTTGATAAATATCATGCTATTATTAAAAACGCTTTCGCGGAATTTGGCATTAGTTTCGACAATTACTCAAGAACCTCAGCAAAAATTCACCACGAAACAGCCTCTGAATTTTTTAAAAAATTATATGAAGATGGTAAATTTATTGAAGAAACCTCAGCCCAATTATTTGATGCTAAAGCCAATCAGTTTTTAGCCGATAGATTTGTTGTTGGTACATGCCCAAAATGTGGTAATGAAGAGAGTTATGGCGACCAATGTGAAAACTGTGGTACCAGTCATAATGCAACAGATTTAATCAACCCAAAATCGGCAATCACAGGCAATGTGCCTTCTTTAAAAGAAACCAAACATTGGTATTTGCCTTTAAATGAATATGAAAATTGGTTGAGAGAATGGATTTTAGTTGGACATAAAAACGATTGGAAAACCAATGTATTAGGACAAGTAAAATCATGGGTAGACGATGGATTAAAACCTCGCGCAGTAACTCGTGATTTAGATTGGGGGATTCCTGTTCCTATAAAAGGCGCAGATGGAAAGGTGTTGTATGTTTGGTTTGATGCACCTATTGGGTATATTTCGTCTACCAAAGAATGGGCAGAAAAAAAAGGGAAAGACTGGGAGCCATACTGGAAAGATAAAAATACCAAAATGCTGCATTTTATTGGTAAAGATAATATCGTTTTTCACTGTATCATATTTCCAGCCATGCTAAAAGCAGAAGGCAGTTATATTTTACCAGAAAACGTACCCGCCAATGAATTTTTAAATTTAGAAGGCAATAAAATTTCTACTTCTAAAAACTGGGCGGTTTGGTTACACGAATATTTAGAAGATTTTCCAGAAAAACAAGATGTTTTACGTTATGTTTTAACGGCCAATGCACCTGAAACAAAAGACAACGATTTTACTTGGAAAGATTTTCAAGCTAGAAATAACAATGAATTGGTTGCCATATTTGGTAATTTTATCAATCGTGTGGTTGTTTTGACCAATAAATACTATGACGGAATTGTTCCTGCAGCTGTGGGTTTAACAGACATTGATCAAAAAACATTACAGAAACTTAAAGCATATCCAGAAATTATTTCAAGCTCCATAGAACGCTATCGTTTTAGAGAAGCTTTGTCTGAATTGATGAATTTAGCCCGTTTGGGGAATAAGTATTTGGCAGATGAAGAACCTTGGAAAAAAATAAAAACCGATCCCGAAAGAGTAAAGACCATCATGTATGTGGCTTTGCAAATAGCAGCAGGTTTATCTGTATTATCAGAGCCTTTTTTACCTTTTACAAGCAAAAAATTAAAAGGTATACTGCGTCTTAACGAGGAGAGAGGCACGAGCGACGTGGTTGCCTCTAATTCAAAAAATATTGCTTCAACTCAAAATAATAAGTCTCGCAAAGACATCAATGGTTGGAATATTGTTGCAACCAACACCGAATTAATCTCTGGTGATCATCAAATCAATAAAGCAGAATTACTATTTGCAAAAATTGAAGATGCAGAGGTGCAAAAACAAATAGACAAATTAGAAGCTACAAAAAAAACCAACGAAGTTGTGGTTGTTGAACCGCAAAAAGAAACCATTGCTTTTGAAGATTTTATCAAACTAGATATTCGAATTGGAACCATTATCGAAGCGGAGAAAATTCCGAAAACAAAAAAACTTTTAAAATTAAAAGTTGATGTTGGTATTGATGTACGAACCATTGTTAGCGGTATTGCAGAAAGTTTTAAAGCAGAGGATATTATCGGTCAAAAAGTTTCTGTTTTGGTAAATTTAGCTCCGAGAAAATTAAAAGGAGTTGAAAGTCAGGGTATGATTTTGATGAGTGATACACCTGATGGTAAGCTTACTTTTGTTGCACCAGATAAAGACGTTGATAATGGAGGGCGAGTGAGTTAAACATTTAATTTTATTCACTGGGTAACTTGAAGTCACCCCGTGAATCCAAGCTACCTTTTAATTTATCTGCGAAATCCGCGTGTAAAACAAATCTACAATGCAACTTATAAATTTCATCCAGTCCAATACAAAACTCCCTGTAAAAGGTATTGAAAACACCATTCAATTATTAAATGAAGATTGTACTATTCCTTTTATTTCTCGTTATAGAAAAGAAATGACAGGAAACTTAGATGAAGTGCAAATAGCAGATATTGTAAAGTTTAAAGAGCAATTTGAAACTTTAGAAAAAAGAAAAATCTCCATTCTAAAATCTTTAACTGAACAAGAAGTTTTAACAGATGAATTAAAAAATAAAATAGAATCTAGCCTAGACTTAACCACATTAGAAGACATTTATCTTCCTTATAAAAAGAAACGCAAAACTAAAGCAGAAACAGCACGCAAAAATGGTTTAGAGCCATTGGCTAAAATTATTATGAGCCAGCGAGCAAATGATTTGGTTCCTATTGCGTCAAAATACCTGAACTCAGAAATTACCAACAAAGAAATGGCCTTTGAAGGGGCGCGATTTATTATTGCCGAATGGATCAATGAACGGAGTGATATCCGTAACAATATACGCTGGCAGCTAGATAAATACGCAATTCTTTCCACGAAAGTGATTGCTTCAAAAAAAGAGGATGATAAAGCCCAAAAATACAGAGATTATTTTGACTGGTCTGAAAGCTTAAATCGCTGTCCATCACATAGATTACTTGCAATTTTAAGAGCTGAAAACGAAGGCTTTATTCGGGTAAAAAATGCAATAGATAATGACAGAGCCATCAACAAAATAGAAGATAGAATTATCAGAAGTAATAACGATTGTTCTGTCCAAATTGAGATGGCAGTTGAGGATGCTTACAAGCGACTTTTATACCCTTCCTTGTCAAAAGAAACATTAAATAAAGCAAAAGAAAAAGCCGATGATAGTGCCATAAATGTCTTTGCTAAAAATTTAAAACAATTGTTGTTGGGAGCTCCTTTAGGAGAGAAAAAAATTCTTGCAATAGACCCCGGATTTAGAAGTGGCTGTAAAATAGTTTGTTTAGATGCACAGGGGAATTTGGTATACAACGAAACCATTTACCCGCATGCGCCACAAAATGATAGCGTTGGAGCCATTAAAAAAATTAACTCTTTGGTAAATGCTTATAAAATTGAAGCAATTGCCATTGGAAATGGTACCGCATCAAGAGAAACCGAACAGTTAATCAAAAAAATAAGGTTTAACCACGACATACAGGTTTTTGTGGTAAGCGAAGCTGGTGCATCTATATATTCTGCTTCGAAAATAGCCCGTGACGAATTTCCAAATTATGATGTTACTGTAAGAGGAGCTATTTCTATAGGCCGTCGATTAGCAGACCCTCTGGCCGAATTGGTTAAAATAGATGCCAAATCTATTGGTGTAGGTCAATACCAACATGATGTTGATCAAAGTAAATTAAAACACACTTTAGATACGGTAGTGGCAAGTTGTGTAAATACAATCGGTGTAAATATCAACACGGCAAGTAGTTCTTTATTAAGTTACGTTTCCGGAATTGGTCCGAATTTGGCCGATAACATTGTAAACTACCGTAAAGAACACGGTGCTTTTACCAGTAGAAATGATATTAAAAAAGTAGTGCGATTGGGCGCAAAAGCTTTTGAGCAAGGGGCTGGGTTTTTGCGAATAAAAAACGCAAAAAATATTTTAGATGATTCGGCGGTACATCCTGAAAGTTACACAGTAGTAAAAAAAATGGCCAAAGATGTAAATAAAAACACTTCCGAACTTATCGGAAATACCTCAGTGTTACAAAATATTGATCTGCAAAAATATTGTACCAATACCATAGGTTTACCAACATTAAAAGATATTATTAAGGAATTAGAAAAACCAGGCTTAGACCCTAGACAAAAAGCAAAGGTTTTTACTTTTAATCAAAATATAAAAACAATAAATGACTTAAGAGATGGGCAATTATTACCGGGAATAGTAAATAATATTACCAATTTTGGTTGTTTTGTAGATATCGGAATCAAAGAAAGTGGACTCGTACATGTTTCAAACCTGTCGGATAAATTTGTAAGTGATGTCAATGCAATAGTCAATCTGCACCAACAAGTAATCGTTAAAGTTTTAAGTATTGATATTCCGCGAAAGCGAATTCAATTGACCTTAAATATTAAAGAATAAACAGACTATTTAAACTCAAATCTTTATTCTTAAAGCGAAGCGGTCTTATGTCTTTTATCTGACCTAAAGATTTTTTACCATTTTAATAAATTCTGTTGATAAATTATATACATCACCAGGCCAACGGGCGGATAAATAATTTCTATCTTTTACCACAAAGCCTCCGCGCAAACTTTTTTTACTATCCTTAAACAAAGGTGTTGGACCTTTTTTAAAATTATTTGGGCTAGATAATACAAATCTAACCTCATCTTCGGTTGTTAAACCAGGGTAAGTTAAATAATAATCTTTTAACCAAAGTCGGGTGAGGTTGTATGCCAATAATTCTTGTGATTTTAAAAGCGATGTTGTTTTGTATTTGTAAATAACCGATTTACCGGTATCCTTATTTATACTTCTTGCAACCAAAACCACACCGTGGCAAATTGCTGCAACAGGTTTTTTTGCATTAAAAAAATGCACAATATTTTGTTGTAAAATTTTGGATTCTAGATATTCTTTAACCGCTTTCTCGTGACCTCCGGGTAAAAGAATAGCATCATATTTTTCTTCTTTTATCGCATCATATGCAATAGGGTTTAAAAAAGCATCGCTTTTAACCATTTCATTATAAGCTGCAATAGCATCTACTCTTGCTTGTAAAACAGGCTTTAATAAACCCAATTTTTTTCCGTTAAGCATGATTTTATCTCCTGATGCCTTTTTGCCGTCAGGTGTTGCAAACTTAATTTTTATACCTTCATCAAGCATTAATTTCCATGGAATTGCAGCTTCAGAAGGATCAAATCCATAAGATGGAATTGGAATTAAAACAGTTTTAGTTCTCATATTAATTATCTTCTAGCGTATTTTCTTTTGTGAAATCTATAATAGATTGTCTTTCTCGATTGATGGTCAATTTAGTAACATCTGGTCGAGAATAGTGACCCGCAACATCAAAATTTTGCCTTTCTTCCAGCACACGATTAAAATCGATAGTGCTGATAATCAAACCTTCTTTATCTATTACTGGTTCAACAATCCATTCCCCGTTAGGGCCAGCAATACAAGAACCCCCATTGGCCATAACCTGAGGAGATTTTTTTAAAATCTCATGGATATGCGGTGTGTCTTTTGGAAAATCTTCAACACGCATCAAACTCGATACAGAAATCACAAATGATCGTGATTCTCTAGCTATAAATCGGGTAATATCTTTGGTATTATAATCTGATCCCGGCCAAACTGCAATATGCAGGTTCTCTCCTAAGCCATAAAGTGCCGTTCTGGATAAAGGCATCCAGTTTTCCCAACAATTTAAACCACCGGCACAAAATTCTTTTAATTGATGTACTTGTAATCCGTTGCCATCACCCGGAGCCCAGGTCAATCGTTCTTCATAAGTGGGTTGTAATTTTCTATGTACCGATTTTATTTCACCTTGTTCATTGATATATACCAAAGAACAATATAAACTATGACCTCCTCTGTTTTGTGCCCGTTCAATGATGCCCAAATAAATGGCAATTTTATATTTTTTTGCTAAAGTGCATATTTCATCCAAATCTCCTTTTTCAATTTGAATGGCATTTCGAATATAATGTGCGTGTAACTCTTTGTGCATCGTTGCATTAAATTCGGCGCCATTTGTAAATGATAACCAAAAAGGGTAACCTGGTAAAAGCCCTTCACCAAATACAATCAATTCACATTTTTTTTCGCCAGCATCTTCAATATAAGTTTTGATCTTGTTTATAGTTCTTTCCTTATTGAGCCAAATCGGTGAGATTTGTGCCATGGCTACTTTTAATAAATTATTATTCATATCATATCAATTAAAAAAAAAGGTCATTGATCAAATATTATTTTCAGTATCCTAAGCGGTTACAAAAAAATAAGTATATTGTTGCTTACAAATATAAACAAATGAAACTAAGCTATTTGAAGCTTTCAAATAAAGCCATATACTTTTTTCTTGTAACAACATTTTTCTATGTTGCTGGAATTCAAGCACAAAATAAAAACACCAAAAAGCCAGATAGCATACAAGTTGTTAATAAAGCTATTGCGATTGAAAATATTTCAGACGAAACTGAAAAATTAAGTCAGCGTATTATTCAATTAAAAAAAATTCTTAAGCCCAGTAAAGATATAACTGAGGTAGATTCTTTATTAACTATAACTACTTCCGAAATCAATATTAAAAGAGACTCTTTAATTAAATCTCTTGAATTAACGAATAGAAGGTTACTTAAAGTCGATAAAGTTACCTGGGAAAATTATCGTTCAAAAATTAAAAGTTATCAAAAAATAATTAAAGATCGTACCGAAAACGTCACAGAAATAAACGATGAAATAATAAGTGAATTGAATAAATGGGAACAGACAAAAGAGCAATTTACTTCTAGTAACGAATCTAAGGATCTTTTCAATAATTTAGATTTGGCCATTACTACTTTGCAAGAAATATTAGATACCACACACAAAAAACTTGAACATATATACAATATTCAAAAAAGGCTTACAGATATTATTCTAATAATTGATGAAGTTATCATTGAAATAGAACTTGTAGAGCTTCAAATGCAAAAAGATTATTTTGTTTTTGATAGCAAACCAATATGGGAATCTAATGATGTGAATACCACAACACTAGATACACTTAATACTTTGCCAATTAATAAAACTAAACTTATTTGGTCGGGAATTCAAGAAAATAAAAAACAAATAAAAGACTTTGTTTCTCTAAATGTTAAAACCCTTATTTTTCAAATCATTTTTATATTAATTCTTTTTATATTGATTGTAAGAGTAAATATAAAATGGAAAGAAAATATATCCAAACTTACAAATCCAATTGAGAAACAAGCAAAAATTGTTTTGAAACATCCAATTTCTGCAACCATAGTTTCTGGTGTTCTTATTTCTGCTTTTTTCTATGATGCTCTTATTCCTGCGTTTGTAGAATTTCATATTTTAATAATCTTACTTGCAACCGTATTTTTACTGCCAATACTTACGCATAAAAGTTTTCGTCTTTTTCTTGGACTTTTATTTTTTGTATATCTCCTTCAAACTTTCCAAGCCTATTTAAGTCATAATGCATCCTTGGTTAGAATTCTTATCCTAATTGATGCTGTTATTCTTATTACTGCTATCGGATTAGGAAGAAAAATAATACTTAAATACCCTAATAATTTTGAACCAATCTATAAATTATTTAAAGTACTTACACCTTTATATATAACATTTTTGGTTTTGGCTATCGTTGCCAACATCATAGGAATGGTTAGTCTATCTAGTTTTCTGGTTACAGGTATCTTGCTCTCAACTTCCTTGGGATTTGTTATCTATTTGGTTGTAAAAGTAATTACTAGTCTTTTAATTTTATTTTTTAAATTTCGAATAACAACTAGTCTGCAAACATTTTCAACCATGATTAATGTTACGCATAAACGAATTCAACCTATACTTAATTGGCTTGGTTTATTTGTATGGTTGTTATTTACATTAAATGGTTTTGATCTGCTAGATTTTATTATCAATTGGTTTAATGAGCTTATGTTAATCCACTGGAAAATTGGAGAAATGACAATCTCTTTGGGAGGCGTACTTGCGTTTATTGGTATTTTTATCTCGACTTTAATCATTGCCAAGGTGGCAGCAAGTATTTTTCAGGATGCATGGATGGTTGAGGTATTACCCCGTGGTGTTGCACCAGCTATATCACTACTTTTGAGAATATTTGTTATAAGTATAGGTCTTTATATGGCATTATCTGCAGCTGGAATCGATCTTAGTAGTCTTGGTTTTATGCTTGGAGCCTTAGGTGTTGGTATTGGTTTTGGTTTACAAAATGTGGTACTTAATTTTGTTGCTGGTTTAATTCTTGCCTTTGAAAGACCTATTAATTTGGGTGACACCATTGAGGTTGATCAAGAATTTGGTGTGGTTACCAGCATAGGTGTTAGATCAAGTAGTATTAAATCATATGCGGGATATGAGGCTATCATTCCAAATGGCGATCTGATTTCTAAAAAAGTAATCAATTATACCTTGAGTAATAGAGATAGAAGAAGTAAGATCTATATGAAAACCGCAGCGTCCGCAGATCCTGAAAAAGTTATTAATTTATTTAACGAAATGGCCAATCAACACCCTAATACGAAGAAAATTCCTGCCCCAAAAACCTATTTTTATGATTATGATTCTGATGGTAATCTTAGTTTTGCTTTGTTATACTGGACAACCTTTTCGGATACACTTAAAACAGATAGTGCCATTGCCTTAAAAATATTTTCCAAACTAAAAGAAGAAGGAATTCAAGCACCTGTTCCGGTTAGACGAATTGTGGATGAAAAATAGTATTTTTTACTTGATATAATTGTAATAACCTGAGGTCGAACTCAGTCCATCAATGTGCAAAAAAGCACATATTATCTATTTTGATAACT
>CAYPHN010000065.1:0-839 GCA_964410265.1 uncultured Flavobacteriaceae bacterium
CCCCAATAATAATGCTTGATCCCAAATTATTCCTCCATGAGTAAAATTTATCGACAGGCCGTAATGGCTGTCATTATAAACAAGAAGAACCAAATATTAATTGGCTACTCTCCTAGAGACAAAAGTTACAAATTTCCTCAAGGTGGTATTGAAAATAATGAAACTATTATTACCGGAATACAACGTGAATTAAAAGAGGAACTAGACTATGTTTTAAAACAAGAATTTATTACTGAGGTTTTTGAAGAAAAAATAAGATATCCCTTTCCTCCAAATTGCCATCCAATATTCAAAGGTCAAGAACTCTCTATAGTAAAAATTAATTATGACTTAAACACGAATACAATTCCGCAAGATGATGAGTTTGATAAAATAATATGGATATCGCCGAATGAAATCATCAACTACAATACTGAATATCGTGCGGATGCATATTTAAAGGCTTTAAAAATTTGCGGTTTAATCTCCACTAAATCTCAATAACATCGAATTCAAGTCGCAATGGATCTAATACCTTACTAATTTCTTGAATAAGGCCACCTCCATATATCTCATAAAATTCTGAAAAATTAGCCTGACGTTCTTGCAAACTATAATTAGGAAATAACTCATTTTGTAAAAGAATAATTCTACTTACAATTTCATTATATTTTCTTTTTTGGGCCTTTAGCAATCTTTTTTCTAAATAGTTCATACCATTCAGCTGTTTTTTCTGTTGCGCCTTCACAGCTCCTAAAAAGGACTTATCCGTGCAGTTGGATAATCCTTCCAAAGCCAAAAACATTTGTTTTAATTGATTTCTCTGATCTGAAAAATCTATTTTAACATCAGAAATTGAT
>CAYPHN010000065.1:859-1889 GCA_964410265.1 uncultured Flavobacteriaceae bacterium
TATTAAGCGATTCTGATTTTGAAACATATCTGCAATAGACAAATTCAATTTTGCCATTTTACTTTTATGTTTTTTAGTGAGAAGCAAAACAGAATTTCTTAGAAGCAGAATAGGAAATATTATGTTTACCGATTCAAAATATTTTTTTAATTCAAACCAATAGGCAATTTCACCTCCACCTCCAATATAGCATAAGTTTGGTAAAATAACTTCTTGGTATAAAGGTCTCATCAAAACATTAGGACTGAATTTTTCAGGAGAATCTTCCAATTCTTTTAATATTTCACTTTTTTTAAATGTTAAATTTGTATTATTTACTTTAAAAATACCATTTTCAAATACTATCCTTTCTCTTAAATTTTTATCCAAATAAAACAAATTAATTTCTCTTGGGTTTACCTGAATCTTATAATTTTTTTCTAAATTAACAATTGTACTACTTACTTCTCTGTAACTTACTTGATCGAAAAGGTCTTTTTTAACATAAGGTATAAATTGTCTTTTAAGTTTGATATCGTCTCCATCAATTATTACCAAACCAAATGCACCAAAAATGTCATTAGCCAAATACCTTGTAGCCTGTGTTAAATTATCATTTTCTAAATATGCTTTTCTAAAGAGGTCTTTTAATTTCCTAGCATGTTTACTACTACCCAAAAGCGATGAAAACTCATCGAGAACATCTGATAAACCTTTTAAAGATAACCTACCAACTGCACCTTTTGATTCTCTATTCCATTTAACCTTTTTCCCTTTAAAATTAAAGTATTGAATCTCTTCAAAATCATGATCTTCTGTAGCCATCCAATAAATTGGTACAAAATTACAATCAGGATATTCTAATTTTAATTGTTCGGTTAAATTAATAGTAGAAATAATCTTATACAAAAAATATAAAGGGCCGGTAAATAAATTCAATTGATGACCTGTAGTTACTGTAAAAGTATGCTCTTGTTTTAACAACTGAATATTTTTACTTGTAACATTAGTAATTTTCAAGTTGTCATACTGTTTTGTCAAACTACTAACT
>CAYPHN010000065.1:1953-13436 GCA_964410265.1 uncultured Flavobacteriaceae bacterium
CTTTTATGTCTGGGTAATTATTATAAAATTCTTTTAAGCTTTCCTTTTTATCCAAATAATCACAAATAATATTTGAAAAATATCCGGTATCTTGAAATGCTATTGTTTGGTTTGTTTTCACATATATTTTTATATCACGCTGCCAACGCCGATTAAATTGTTTTAATTTTAACTATTTTCAAAAATAAGAATTTTTACATTAGTATAGTAAGTCTAAAAATTATCCTGCTCTAAGACGTCATTACAATTACTAACTTACTGGATCGCCGTAAAGATCAAAATCGGTTGCTTCTGTTATTTTAATATTTATAAACTCCCCAATTTTTATATAGTGTTGTGTCGCATCTACAATTACCTCATTATCAACATCTGGACTATCAAATTCGGTTCTACCAATATAATGATCACCTTCTTTCCTATCAAAAATACATTGAAATGCTTTACCAATCTTTTCTTGATTCAAATCGAACGAAATTTGCGCCTGAATCTCCATCAACTCTGCAACTCTAGCTTCTTTTATATCTTCCGGCACATCATCTTCCAAATCAAAAGCAGCTGTATTTTCTTCGTGTGAATACGCAAAACAACCCATACGTTCAAATTTTGAATCTATTACAAACTGTTTCAACTCTTCAAATTTCGTTTCTGTCTCACCAGGATACCCAACAATTAAGGTAGTTCTAATTGCCATATTTGGAACTCGATCTCTAAACTGATTTATTAACTTTATAGTTTTTTCAGAACTTGTTCCACGTTTCATGGATTTTAATAATTCGGTATTGATGTGTTGTAATGGAATATCTAAATAATTACAAATTTTTGGCTCTTCTTTCATCACATCCAATACATCTAACGGAAACCCGGATGGAAAAGCGTAATGCAATCTAATCCATTCTATTGCATCAACTTTTACCAGTTCTTTTAACAAGTCTGCCAAAGCCCTTTTTTTATAAATATCCAATCCGTAATAGGTTAGATCCTGAGCAATTAAAATCAATTCTTTAATTCCTTTTTCAGCCAATTTGGTTGCCTCTATAACAATTTCCTCAATGGGTGTTGAAATATGCCCACCTCGCATGAGCGGAATAGCACAAAATGAACATGGTCTGTCACACCCTTCAGCTATTTTTAAATAAGCATAATGTTTTGGTGTAGTAGTCAAACGCTCTCCAACCAATTCGTGTTTGTAATCGGCTTCTAAGGCTTTGAGTAAATTCGGTAGGTCATGCGTGCCAAAATACTGATCCACATTCGATATTTCTTTCTCTAAATCAGGTTTGTAACGTTCGCTTAAACAGCCTGTGACAAAAACCTTATCTACTTCGCCATTTTCTTTTTTATCTACAAAATGTAATATGGTATTGATTGACTCTTCCTTTGCTTTTCCTATAAACCCACAAGTATTAATAACAACAATATTCCCATCCTCATTTTTATCTTCATGAACTACCTCTTTGTTATTGGCCTTGAGCTGCCCCATTAGTACTTCGCTATCATAAATATTCTTTGAGCAACCGAGAGTAACTACATTTATTTTATTTTTACTTGAATATTTTGTTCTCATAATGAATTGTCATTCCCTTGTAAAAGGGAATCTTTTGAAATTTAACTATATGATGGTAGGTTTCTTTCTTCCATTTTTTAACTTTTAATTGCCAACAGATCACCACGCCGTTCCTACTTCTCGGCTCGTGAAGACGTTTTTGGTATTTGGTATCAAGTATTTGGTATCAGGTATCTGGTACAACGAATAATCTCACTTCCGTTTTTCAACTTTCAACTTTTGGCTTTTGGCAATTTACTTTTTACTTTAGACCTTCAACTTTAAAACTTTCAACTCTTAACTCTTAACTCTTAACTCTTAACTCTTAACTCTTAAAAAACGAATCCACAAATGCTACTTTATTAAATACCTGTAAGTCATCAATACCTTCTCCTACTCCAATATATTTAACCGGAATTTGAAATTGATCAGAAATACCAATCACAACACCACCCTTGGCTGTGCCATCTAATTTAGTAATTGCCAAAGAAGTAACCTCGGTTGCTTTGGTAAATTGTTTGGCTTGTTCAAATGCATTTTGCCCTGTAGAACCATCTAAAACCAAAAGCACCTCATCTGGTTTATCTGGAGTTACTTTTTGCAGCACACGCTTAATTTTAGTCAGTTCATTCATTAAATTAACTTTATTATGCAAACGACCTGCAGTGTCAATAATAACCACATCAGCATTTTGCTTTATGGCTGATTCTAATGTATCGAAAGCAACAGAAGCAGGGTCACTTCCCATATTTTGTCGTACCATTGGTACATCAACTCTATCGGCCCATATTTGTAATTGATCAATAGCAGCTGCCCTAAAAGTATCCGCTGCACCAAGTACAACTTTTAATCCTTGCTTTTTAAATTGAGATGCCAATTTACCAATTGTTGTAGTTTTACCTACGCCATTAACACCAACAACCATAATTACATATGGTTTTTTCCCTTGAGGGATATTGAATTCAGTTTCATTTCCAACATTGGTCAAAGACAATAAAGCGGCGATTTCTTCTCTTAAAATTCGATTCAATTCATCTGTACCAAAATATTTATCTTTGGATACTCTTGCTTCAATTCTATCGATTATTTTAAGTGTTGTATCCACACCCACATCGGATGAGACCAATACTTCTTCTAAATTATCTAATACCTCATCATCAACAGTAGATTTACCAGCTACTGCTTTAGTTAATTTGTTAAAAAATGAAGTTTTTGTTTTTTCTAAACCTTTATCTAAAGTTTCCTTTTTTTTAGCCACGTCTTCAACGTGGTCTTTAGTAAATAATTTCTTGAATAAACTCATAGGTTTGATGAGATAAGTCTGGTTAATTATAAGTTTTGTAAAGTTAAACAAAATAATAAAAGTCTATAAACATAAAAAAAGCTACTCTCAAACAAGAAAGTAGCTTTGTATATTGTTATAAGTAAAAATTATTTTTTGCTTATAAAAGCATTTACTTTAGACGGATCCATGATGCTTTCAACAAATATATAAGCGCCTGTTTTATCAGACTTAACCATTTTAATTGCTTTAGTCAATCTCTTTGATCCCGTTTGTAATGATGCTACTGCTTTTTTTGCCATGACACAATGTGTTATTTAATATTTTCACTAAAAGTGAAAATCTATAATTATTTAATCTCTTTATGAACTGTCATTTTCTTCAAGATTGGGTTAAATTTTTTAACTTCTAATCTATCCGGAGTGTTCTTTTTATTTTTTGTAGTAATATAACGTGAAGTTCCAGCTTTACCCGAAGCTTTATGTTCTGTACATTCTAAAATAACTTGGATTCTATTTCCTTTACCTTTTGCCATCTTTTCTTATTTTTTTAAGTAACCGTTAGCTCTTGCTTCTTTAATAACTGCTTCAACACCTTTTTTATTGATATTTTTTAAAGCTCTTGTAGAAACTTTTAAAGTAATCCATTTATCTTCTTCAGGTAAGTAAAAACGTTTTTTTACTAAATTTACCTTAAATTTTCTTTTGGTTCTATTTAATGCGTGAGAAACGTTGTTTCCAACCATTGCTCTTTTACCTGTTAACTCACAAACTCTTGACATTTCTTTAGTGTTTTAATTGTTCTTTCAAAACGAGGTGCAAAAATATAAATTCTTTACTAATCTCACAAACTATTTGAATTGTTTTTTAAAATTTCTTTCCTCAGCATTTCCAAGCTTTTTACGGACGTTCTTTCTATTACTTTTTCTCTCGGCTGACCAAAATTAAATTCTTTTACCAACACATAATTTGGTGTAGCAATGGCTATAAAAACAACACCTACAGATTTATCAGTTTTATCCGTTGTCGGGCCAGCATTACCTGTTGTTGCTATGGCATAATCCGTTGCGAATATTTTTTTACTTTGCAAAGCCATTTCTTCGGCTACCTCTTTACTAACTACCGAGTATTTTTCAATGGTTTTTGATGCTACTTTTAATATTTCTTTTTTCGCTTTCGCGGAATACATCACTGCCGATCCACAAAAATATTGAGAAGCACCAGCAACTGAAGTAATCATTTTAGCAACACTTCCGCCTGTACAACTCTCTGCTATACTCAATGTTTGATCGTTACCAACCAATAATTCTTGAATGGAGGCCTCCAATGACCCGCTGTTTCCCGAACCCACAATAATATCTCCAATTATATGATATAATTTATCAATGGCCTCTTGTACAGCTTCTTCCAATTCTATTTTATCGGATCCCTTTGCAGTCAATCGCAATCGTAATCTACCATAAGAAGGTAGGTAGGCTAACTTAATAATACTAGGCAAATCATTTTCCCAATTTTCAATTCTTTGGGCTACCTTACTCTCGCCCATACCAATAGTCTGCACCGTTCTATGCACAATAAATGGCAAATGAAAAGATTCTTGTAATTTGGATAAAACACTGTTCTTGATAAGCCCCTTCATTTCATTGGGCACACCCGGTAAAGAAATAAATACTTTTTTATGCTTCTCAAACCACATTCCGGAAGCAGTACCCAAATAATTTTTTAATATACTCGCCTTTTTAGGTAGCATGGCCTGCTCTATATCTAAATCGGTATAACTGTAATTTATTTTTGCAAATAATTGTTTAATATGCTTAGCTACATCATTGTGCATCACCAATCTATCATCAAAATATTTTACCAAGGTATGTTTGGTAATATCGTCTTTGGTGGGTCCTAAACCACCTGTTAATAAAATGATATCGGCATTTTCTTCCGCGGCAGCGACCGCTTTTAAAATATGCTGCTTATCATCTTGTATAGAGGTTATTTGATAAACCGAAACACCAATTTTATTGAGTTCTTCAGCTATCCATTTCGAATTGGAATCTAAAATCTGACCGATGAGAATTTCATCGCCAATGGTAATTATTTCTGCTTGCATAAAATCAAATAAAAAAACAAAAGTATAAAATATCATTGCTCTTTATATGCCTTAACACATTTTAATAAATAAAATTTGTATTTTTAACGATAAATTAACTGATTCAACCCACTTAAAATGAAAAATAACCAAGACCCAAAACGAGCTCATATTTACTTAATTGGCAGCGGAATTGCCTCTCTTGCCAGCGCCCTATATCTAGAAAAAGACGCTGGTGTACCAGGCAAAAATATACACATATTAGAAAAAGACAAAATTGCAGGAGGTGCCTTGGATGGTATTGGCGATACCGAAAAGGGTTTTGTTGTTAGAGGAGGCAGAATGCATGAAATGCATTATGAATGTTATTGGGAATTATTATCACACATTCCATCGCTAGAAGACCCAAATATATCCATAAGAGATGAATCGTATGAATTTAATGAGCGCTTCGTGTCTAATGGTCAAGCCAGATTACTAAAAAATGGTAAAAAAATGGACGTTTCTTCTTATGGACTTTCCTTAAAGCAACAAGCAGATTTTTTAAAACTAACTTATGTTTCAGAAAAATCCTTAGGAAATAAACGAATAGAAGATTGGTTTGATCAAGCATTTTTTGATACCAATTTTTGGTATATATGGACTTCCATGTTTGCCTTCCAAAAATGGAGTAGTCTTGCCGAAATGAGAAGATATATGAAACGCTTTATCCATTTGGTTGACGGTCTTTATAAATTAGGAGGTGTAATGCGTACCAAATACAATCAGTATGACTCTGTTGTTCGGCCCATGAAAAACTATTTGGAAGCCAAAGGCGTAAAATTTGAAATGGGTAAAGAAGTTGTTGATATTGATTTTAACTTGGCGTCTGACAAAAAGACTGCCACAGTTTTACACATGAAAGACAAGAGTGAAATAGTGCTAGGAGAAAATGATTTTGTGTTTTTAACCAACGGTTCAATTACCGAAAGTACAGATAATGGCACTTGGGATAAACCAGCAAAACTAAAAGGAATAGCCGAATCAGGGTCCTGGAAATTATGGAAAAAAATCGCCGCCAAAGATAAATCCTTTGGAAACCCAAGTCCGTTTTGTGATCATATAGATTTGCAAAAATGGTATTCATTTACTGCAACAATGAAAGACAATACCTTTTTAGACTATATGGAAAATTTTTCGGGCAATGTAGATGGAACAGGCGGCTTGGTTACCATGACAGATTCTAACTGGCTGATGTCTGTAGTAATTGCACGTCAACCACATTTTCCACAACAACCCAAAGATGTTAAAATATTTTGGGGATACGGATTATACCCAGACAGAAAAGGAAATTACATCAAAAAAACAATGGCAGAATGTACAGGTGCAGAAATGCTGGAAGAATTATACTATCACCTAAAAATTCAAGATTTGATGAAACCAATTACAGCCGCAGGAAAAATTAATTGCATACCTGTTGCCATGCCTTTTGTGGATAGTTTATTTATGCCAAGAGAATTAGGTGACCGCCCAGATGTACTGGTTAAAGGAGCAACAAATTTTGCTTTTTTAGGTCAGTTTGCCGAAGCACCTAAGGATTGCGTATTCACCGTTGAATATTCTGTTAGAACAGCACAAATGGCAGTTTATGGTTTGTTCGATACAGATAAAAAAGTACAACCAATGTATGACTCTGCTCATAACCCAAAATATTTAATTGGTGCTTTAAAAGCCATTAGTAGATAATTTAAAAAATTATTTACACAAAATTTAATAATGAAAAAATCATTCATATTCACCCTGTTTATTTCGTTAGTTGTATTATTTTCTTGCGAACCAAAATTTGAAACTTTGAAAAAAACTAAAAATAAACACGCCTTAACCACTATTGCGCAATTACAAGATAAAGCATACAGTAAAAAAATTGAAGATTTTTATAATGGAGGTAAAGAAGGAACTTTTACTGGAAAAGCCAAGGTAGAAATTTATTATAAAATATTTGAGCAAGCAAATAAAGAAAAAGCCATATTGATCTCTACTGGCAGAACAGAAGCAGCTATCAAATACAAAGAGCTCATTTTTGATCTGTATAACAATGGTTATTCGATCTATATTCACGATCATCGCGGGCAAGGTCAATCTGGTAGAATGACAGAAGATCCAGATATGGGCTTTATAGATGATTTTCAGTACTATATTAATGATATGAAATTTTTCTACGATACCTATCTTAAACCAAAAAATTACAAAAAATCTTTTCTTTTGGCCCATTCTATGGGAGGTACCATTGGTATGACTTATTTAGAACAAAACTCAAATGATTTTAATGCCGCTGCACTTTCATCTCCCATGCTTGGTTTTAAAGCACCAGGGTGTTTCGTTGTGAAAATCATGTCAGGAGATAAACCCAAATATGCCTTAGGAGAATCTAAATACAACGAAAGTAAAAGTGATTTTAAAGGGAATACTTTGACTGGTTCTCAGGTTCGATATGAAAGAATGATCGATGCTTTTGATAAAGTGCCAAAGGCAAAATTAGGTGGTGCTACATACCAATGGGCGTATAAATCTTGCCAGCAATTTGATTATATTTTTGATAATGTGTCTAAATTAAATACACCTTTTATACTGTTTTCTGCAGAAAATGAACAAATCGTAGATCCCAGCGCCCATCAAAAATTTATTGATGCAGCCAAAAAATCAGGTAAAGATTATCTTGCCTATTCTGTAGAAAATGCACAACATGAATTATTGATTGAAAAAGACGAGCAACGTATAGAAACCATAAATGAGATTTTGAAATTCTATGCTAAATATTAATCTCAATAAAAAATTACTTTATTTTTCTTCACCCGGATGATAGGTAGATTCTGCTCTTTTTAAAACATCTTCTCGATAAAATGCAACCGTTTTAAATTGCCCATCTGCATAAGGTTGTGCCTGATCGTCAAAATGTGGCGATTTAGGATCACCGCTTTGCCCACCTGCTAACATGGTTTTGGCCTTCACCTTGTCTCCAAATTCAACCACGGCCACAAAACTATTACCAGAAACACCGTATTGTCTTTTGGTATTTTCACCATGTCGGGTTCCGAAGGAAGCCAAAGCACCCCAAAAACTGGATGCCATACCCACCGGAATACTCGTTAAACTATCATTAAATGCCTGATGAATATCACCATTAATTCTTTGGTAACGGTTAAACTCACCCCACTCTGTTTCCATAGAACCAAAATCATTTTTTAAATTTTTTAAACTTTGCGCAAATACTTCGAGTCGCTCTTCATAAGGTGATTCACTATTCATATAATAAAATCTTTTCATATAATGCAGCCCTTTGGGAATTTTACCTGACCTGCCATACGTATTAAAATAAAATTTTGTCATTGTCATGGCTTTAGAAGTTTTAGAAACCCTAAAATCCCATTTTTTTAATACCTGCATCGCATCATTAATTTCATTATTCCCTTTCGGGGAAGCATCATACGCTTTTATCAATCCTGTTATCAAGGCATCTGCTCCAGGCAAATATGTATCATAGGCCAAAGTTATCAATTTATCTAAAGTCAGACCCTTAGATTTTTCCAATAATGGAATGGCGTGAATTCCTCTATAATTTTCAGGAAAAGAACTCATATAATTCGGGTAGTTTTCTTTTTTCGGACTATTCTTTCCTGCCGAAGTGAAGGGTGTTGAATTACAATTTTGAATCCAACCATTATCAGGGTTCTTTACAAATATATTGTCTTCCAAAGCATGTAAACCATTCCAATCAGTTTCCGGATTACTACCATCAACCGGTTTGGTATAATCAAATCTATCGTTCCTTTTCGGAATAAAATTGCCATGGTAATAAGCAATATTTCCATCCGCATCAGCGTAAACCGTATTGTTTGAAGAATTGGTACGAATATCCATCATTTTATTGAACTCCTCAAAATTTGAATTTTTTGTTCGGGTAAAAGATTGTTCTAAAGCTTTTATCGGACTCCACATCAAGGCGGTAGCAACCCATTTATCTCCATTTTTATGCGTAATTGGTCCATGATGTGTTTTATAAGTCATAAATTTTCTATCCATCATCCCTCCATCTGTCACATATTTTAATTTCACTTCTACAGAATCAATTGGTCTCGATGTATCGCCATACTTATAACTTAATCCTTTTTTATTTTTTATTATAGTTTCTTCAAATTCATCAATTATATCAGTACCTGTTGAAGTATGCATCCAACCCGTTTTTTCATTAAAGCCTTGATACACAAAAAATTGCCCCCAGGTTACAGCACCATAAGCATTTAACCCTTCTTCGCTTACCACATGCACCTCGCCACGGAAAAAGAATGAAGTATGTGGATTAATCAATAACATGGCCTTGCCCGATTTTGTTCTAGACCCTGCAATAGCAAAACCATTAGACCCTCTTGGTTCATCATCTCTTAATCGAATTAAACCATCGTTGATTGCCATGGCTTCTGTCACAGCAGATTTCTTATAAAAATCTCTAATTTTTTTGGTGGAAACTCTTTCAATATCACCACCTATAGAACCTTCACTAAAATACATAGGCATCCAAGGCTCAAAATGTGTGAGTAATTTTGGTTTAACTTCAGGGTGATTGGCTAGATAGAAATTAACACCATCCGCGAAAGCAACGCACAATTTTTTAAGCCAAACCGGACTTTTCTTATAATTTTCTTTGGCTTCTTTTTGCGTCATATAGAGTCTGGCTCTTAAATCGCTGTATATTGCTGACTCACCTTCTACTTCGGCCAATCTACCAATGGCCCAAATATAGTTTCTCTCTACACGATTAAAATCGTCTTCACATTGCGCGTACAACAAACCAAAAACCGCATTGGCATCCGTTTTACCATAAATATGAGGTACACCAAAATTATCTCTAATTATTTCTGTATTTGCTGCGTTTTGCTCCCATCGTTCTTTTTCTGTTAAAATTAGATCTTTAGACTCTTTAGATGAGCAACTTATCAATAACAGAATGAAAAGAAAATATAATTTATTCATAATAAAACAACTATTTGCATTTATAAAAACGTAAATATAGTTTATTTGATACTAGAAAAATTATATGAATTTTTACAAATTTGAACTTTTTATAACCATTAGTTTTTCTCTGGTCATTTCATGCATCGTGTATTGAATTCCTCCCATTCCAATTCCTGATGCATCTCTTCCCCAAAAAGGCATCCAATCTACTCTAAATGCAGTATGGTCATTTACCATAACTGCAGTAGCATTCAGTTTTTTAACGCTATCTAAAGCTATATCTAAGTTTTTGGTAAATATTGCTGCCTGAAAATGAACGTCTAAACTATTCGCAATTTCAATAGCTTTTTCTCTATCAGAATAGGAATAAACGCAAACGACTGGTCCGAAAATTTCTAAGGTAGAAACCTTGGCATCCCTTGGTGGGTTTAATAATACCGTAGGTTCATAACAGGTATTAGAAATTCGTTTTCCTCCACATAATAATTTTGCACCCCCGATAATAGCTTCATTAACCCACTCTTCGACTCTCTCTACCTCTCTTGGCAAAATTAAAGGACCAACTTCTGTTTTCTCATTCATTTGATTACCAACCCACTTTTGCTGAACCAATAAATGAAAAATAATTAATTCGCTTGTCCGTAACTAATTGTTCTGCTGCATCATTTTCACAAATTATTGCTTGACACCAACCTTCGGGTAAGCCTGCTTCTTTTAAAATACCAACCAATTCTAAACACGATAATGGTGTTGTTAAAGCGGGCTTTACAATTACAGGACAACCTGCCGCAACGGCAGTAATTACTTGGTGCACAATTAAATTTAAAGGATGATTAAATGCACTTATCGAGCTTACCACACCAATAGGTTCGCGAGTAGTAAATCCCAACCTATTTTCAGATGCCTTGGTCAAACCCATAGGAATTTGTTCACCTTTTAATTGTCCGATATGTTCCGCTGCAATTTGCACTCCATTAATGGCTCTCAAAACCTCTACTTTTGTATCTACTAATGGTTTTCCTCCTTCGCTGGCAGCCAATTTTGTTAACGCTTCTATTCGTCCTTCCATAATGGAAGCCGTTCTTTTTAAAATGGCTATTCGTTCGTATGGAGCAATCCATTTGCTTTGGTCTTGAAACAAGGCATAAGCCGTTGCTAATGCTTTTTCCACTTCATTTTTTCCAACTAAAGGAATTTCTTTAATAAGGCTTAAATCGTAAGGTGATAGTACTTTGAGCATAGGTTTTTAGTTTTTTTAGATATTGAGATGTTTATTAGATGTTGAGATATTGAGATGTTGAGACTTCTATTTTAGACTTCGTTTAAATCCTCCAATCATACTTTGTATTTCGCCTATATTCTGAATTAAAATTTTTGTATGTTTTTCGAGATTTGGATATAGTTTTTCAATCAACATTATTTGAGTTTCAAGCTCATAAGCAGAACCCATTGCAAAATTCATAAAGCGAGAAATGTCTTTATTGGTGACTCTGCTAGTTCCTTCAGCAATATTTGAAGGAATTGAAACGACACACCGGTTTACTTGACTGACCAATCCAAATTTTTCGATATCAGGCAACTCCCTAG
>CAYPHN010000066.1:0-13432 GCA_964410265.1 uncultured Flavobacteriaceae bacterium
ATTTAAATTTTAAACAAATGAAAAAAGTAATTTTAAGCATGGTAATTGTATTATTGACAGCAGTTAGTGCTTGCGGTCAAAGTGAGAATAGTAAAATAACAGAAGCGGTTTTCGAGGTTTGTGAGAATCAAGAAATAGATAATAAAACGATAAAAAAAGCAACGGATAAACTAAAAGGTGTTGTAAAGACAGTTTGGGATAAGAAAAACAAAAACATAGTTGTTTCTTATAATGAAAATAAAATAACCCGTATGGAAATTTGTAGGGTAATTATGAAGTCAATATGTGATGCTGAAACTTCAAAAGGTAAAAAATTGAGCCTATTATGATTTATGAGGTTGTTGCCAATTTGATAGAAATCAGGAAATGAGTATTGAAACAAAAAAAGCATAACGTTTTTTGAAAGTAACTTTGTTTTCGGTTTTAAAGAAGTCATAGACTCTTTAAAATCAATACTTCACAGGTTTTAGTACCTGTGAAGTCTAAAAAACGATGCTTAGTATCCTCTGTTTTTTAAGCTTCAATCTATACTGAATAAATTCAACGATAAAAAAGAATACTTTTTTTGTATAAAGAGCTTTAAACAGTTTGGATTTTTAGTATCAAAAAATAATAATGAATAAAAAAACTATATTTTATAAAATAAAAAGAACAGAACCTATTGCACATATTATACTTTGGTGTTTCGTACTTTTTTTTCCGTACATTAAATATATGTCAAATGAAGGTGGTTACCAAATGGGTATATTTCATGAGTTGAATGCTTTGCTCTTTGTAATGATTCCTACTTATGTTGTTTATCTTTGGTTTTTTCCTTTAAAAAACAAAAAAAAGTATGTACCCTTAGTCGTTATTTTATTTGTTATAAACGCATTTGTTTTTGAGTATTTTGATAGATTTTTTCATCAAGAAAGCAACCATTACAACCAATGGATGCAATTTTTATCCAGCATTACAACATACCTTACTTTTTCATTTGTATTTTTTGCACTATATTCTTTTAAAAAATTATATAGGAACCAAATTGAATTAGAAACCATTACCAGAGATAAAAATCGTGCCGAATTGGAAGGGCTTAAGGCTCAGGTAAACCCACATTTTTTATTCAATACCTTAAATACAATTTATTCCAGTGCTTTAAAAAAAGAGGACAAAACTCCTGAAATGATTTTAAAATTATCAGATAATTTTAGGTATGTTTTACACGAAGGTAAAAAGGAAAATGTTTCTCTAAAAAAAGAAATTACACATTTAAAAGATTATATCAGTTTACAAGAAGATCGCCTTTCTGATAAAGTAAAAGTTGATTTTTTTGTAAAAGTTGATAACAACAAGCTAAAAATTGCTCCTTTGTTATTAATTCCTTTTGTAGAGAACGCATTTAAATATACCAGTACTTTAAGAGGTTTTCAACATAACATAAAAATTAAAATTATTTTAAAAAACAATGCGTTTACGTTTTATTGCGAAAACCCTTTTAATGAAAATGCGGTAACAGATATTGATACAAACTGGAAAGAAAGTGGTATTGGTATAGACAACACTAGAAGACGATTAGAATACATTTATCCTAACAATTATCAATTACAAACGATTGATGATAAAAGACTTTTTAAGGTAACTCTCCATATACAATTATGATACATTGTATAATTTTAGAAGATGAAAAGCCTGCGCAAGAAGTGTTGCAGAATTATATTAATAAAACCCCATTTTTAGATTGTATTGGTATTTACGAAAGTGGATTAGATATTAGTCAAGAAAAATTGCAACAAGCAACTATTATATTTCTCGATATTCAATTGCCAGAGTTAAACGGATTATCTTATTTGAAAACAATTATTAATCCACCCAAAATTATTGTAACCACAGCATATCAAAATTATGCCATTGCAGCATTTGAAGAAGCCGTTGTTGACTACTTATTAAAGCCTTTCTCTTTTGAACGTTTTTTTAAAGCCGTAAATAGAGTTAGAAATAATTTGATTTTTCAAAAAAAACAAATCGATAAAAATCTATTTCTATATGCAGATAAAACCTTGTACAACATAAATATTGATGATATCTTATTTTTAAAAGCAGAAGTTGATTATGTGAAAGTAGTTACCTCAGAAAAAAAATTTTTAATTTCAGATAGTTTACGCAATTGGAATGAGAAATTGCAAAACTTTAGATTTATGCAGATACACCGTTCTTATATCATCAATATTGATAAAATCACAAAAATTTATGGAAATCAAGTATTCATTGGAAACAAAGTAATTCCAATAGGCAAAACGTATAAAGAGCTATTTTTAAAAAAGATTAAATGATGATTTTAAAATAAAATTGAAAAGTATTTAACAAATCCTAACATTATATAAGAAGTATTGTATAGGTAAATAATTGAATATAAATAGATTGTGAAATAAAAGTGTTTGAGGGATTGAATTTTATAAAAATGTAAATTCAGAATTAATATTATTCTCTTAATTATTAATTTATTTAGCAAATCATTAAAACTACTGGAAAACTATTGAGAATATCTTTTTTTATAAATATTTTTTGTTAAAAAATTGCGTAATACGAGATAGTATTTTTATCTTTTGATCCTTAAAAAAAGATAATTTTTAATTATGGATAAAGAGCTTTCATCAATACATTACGATAAATATTTACAATTAAATAAAATTTTGGATGCACAAAAACTGCGAAGTGTAGAATTTGACAAACCAGCTCATGATGAAATGCTTTTTATCATTGTGCATCAGGTTTATGAATTGTGGTTTAAAGAAATTATTCACGATCTTAATTCAGTTATGGATTTGTTTGGAGAAGAGGTAGTTCAAGAAAAAAATATTGGTATTGCCATATCTCGATTGGATCGCATAGCAAAAATTCAAAAAATATTGGTAGACCAAATTGAAATTATTGAAACCCTTACACCTTTAGATTTTTTAGATTTTAGAAATTATTTACTTCCCGCTTCGGGTTTTCAAAGTTTTCAGTTCAGACAGTTAGAGGTTTCTTTAGGACTTAAAAGAGAGAATAGAATTTCTTATACCCAATGCGCTTATTCGGGAGTTTTTTCTCAAAAAGAACAAGATATCTTAAGTAAATTAGAGAAAAATGATTCTATGCTAGAATTGGTTGAAAAATGGTTGGAAAGGATCCCATTTTTAAATTTTGATGCAATAGGTACAAAAGAAGGATTTGATTTTGTAGATGCCTATAAAGAATCCGTGGCAAACATGTTAGAATTAGAAGAAAAAGCCATCAATAATGCGGATTATATTGGTAAAACTGAGAAACATTTGCGTTTAAAAATGCTCGGTGAAACGAATACGTATTTCAGCTCTATTTTTGATGAAAAAGAACATCTAAAAAAAATAAAAGATGGTGAATTAAAATTGTCATATAAAGCTACAATGAGTGCTTTATTGATTAATTTATACAGAGATGAACCAATTTTACGTCAGCCATACATGTTTTTACAAAAGCTAATTGATATTGACGAATTGTTAACAAGCTGGCGAAACAGGCATGCACAAATGGTGTTGAGAACGCTTGGTAAAAAAATTGGTACAGGCGGTTCATCTGGATATGATTATTTAAAATCAACCGCCGATAAACATAGAATATTTTATGATCTACATAATATTTCAACCTTGTTAATTCCACGATCACAATTACCCGTTTTACCAGATGATTTAAAAGAAAAGCTAAACTTTAATTTTACACAAAAATAAAAATGGATTTAAATTTAAAAGGAAAATATGCTTTGGTTTGCGGTAGTTCACAAGGTATTGGTATGGCTTCTGCTATAGAATTAGCTTCTTTAGGCGCCAATGTTGTTTTGATGGCTAGAAATGAAAAGGTGTTAAATCAAGTTGCTGAGACATTGCCAAAAAATGATAATAGTCACGATTTTATCGTTGCTGATTTTTCTAAACCAAAACAGTTAAAAGAGACTTTAGAAAAGTATTTACAAGATAATAAGATTGACTTTAATATTTTAGTAAATAATACGGGCGGTCCTTCTGGAGGGCAAATTATCGATGCTTCAACGGAAGCCTTTGAAAATACCTTTTCTCAGCATTTGATAAATAACCATATAATTACCCAAGCCTTAGTTGAAGGAATGAAAAGATCGGGTTATGGTCGAATTATTAATATTATTTCTACTTCGGTAAAACAACCTTTAAACGGATTAGGAGTTTCTAATACAATTAGGGGCGCAGTAGCAAGCTGGTCAAAAACAATGGCCAATGAATTGGGAGTTTATGGTATAACGGTAAATAATGTTTTACCCGGAGCTACAGATACGGTTCGTTTAAGATCCATTATTGAAAATAAAGCCGTTAAAACAGGACTATCCGAAGATGAGATTTCAAAAATGATGATTGCACAAGTACCTTTACAAAGATTTGCCGATGCAAAAGAAATTGCCTATGCGGTTGGATTTTTAGCTTCACCATCTGCAGCTTATATCAATGGAATCAATATTCCGGTGGATGGAGGAAGAACAAAATGTTTGTAGATTTTAAGTTAAAAGTTAAAAGTTAAAAGTTAAAAGTAGAAAGAAGTAAGGAGAGAAGAGAGAAGAAAAGTGAGAAAATAATAAATTTAAATAGATTCGTTTTCACGAGTTACGAAGCATGAGTAGCGTGGTGATCTATTGAAAATTGGTTATTTGTGGTTTGTTGTTGGCTGAAAAGTCAAAAGCTAAAGACCAAAAGCCAAAAGCCAATAGCCAATAGCCAAAAGCTATAAGTCAAAAGAAGTGATTAAAATACAAAATTATATTAATGGTAAACTAGTAGCTCCCCTTTCGGGGAAATACATTGATAATATAAATCCGGCAACGGGGAAAATTTATGCTTTAACTCCTGATTCTGATAAGGCTGATATTAAACTAGCAACACAATCTGCTATTCAAGCAAAAAAAGAATGGGGCAATTCAAGTATCGAATATCGCTTTAAAATTCTAATGAAAATTGCTGATTTAATTGAACGAGATATGGAAACATTGGCTTTGGCCGAAAGTATCGATAATGGGAAACCTTTAACGCTAGCGAGAAATATTGATATACCAAGGGCAGTGAGTAATTTTCAGTTTTTTGCAACAGCAATCAAACATTTCTCCTCAAATGCACACGAACTAACAGGCGAAGCAATCAATTATACACTTAAAAAACCTATTGGTGTTGTTGCCTGTATATCTCCATGGAATTTACCCCTATATTCTTTTACCTGGAAAATAGCTCCGGCACTTGCGGCTGGCAACTGTGTTATTGCTAAACCATCAGAAATAACACCAATGACAGCTTATCTACTTTCTAAAATTTGTATGGAAGCTGGTTTGCCAAAAGGCGTTTTAAATATTGTTCACGGTTTGGGTTCTAAGGTTGGAAATGCGATTAGTGAACATATTGATATAAAAGCTATTTCATTTACCGGAGGTACAGAAACCGGAAGACAAATTGCAAAAATAGCAGCACCGATGTTTAAAAAATTATCACTGGAATTGGGTGGTAAAAATCCAAATATAATTTTTGCCGATTGTAATTACGAAGTAATGTTAAAAACAACTTTAAAATCGTCTTTTGCCAATCAAGGTCAAATTTGTTTATGCGGATCAAGAATTTTTATTGAGCGAACATTGTATAAGAAATTCAAAACAGATTTTGTTGAAAAAACCAAGGCTTTAATAGTTGGAGATCCATTAAAGGAACAAACCGATATTGGCGCGATAGTTTCTAAACAACATCAGAATAAAATTATGTCGTATATTGAATTGGCTAAAAAAGAAGGAGGAAAAATTTTATGTGGCGGTGAAAAAGTAAAACTCAACGGCGATAACGCTGAAGGGTTTTTTATAAGTCCGACTATTATTGAAGGCTTAAATACAACTTGTAGAACCAATCAAGAAGAAATATTCGGACCAGTAGTTACCATCATGCCATTTGATACGGAGGAGGAAGTATTAGATTTTGCCAATGGCACGGTATATGGCTTATCGGCTACACTATGGACAGATAGTAATGCGAGAATCAATCGATTTACTAATGCACTTCAAGCCGGAATTATTTGGGTTAATTCGTGGTTGTTGCGTGATTTAAGAACGCCTTTCGGAGGAGTAAAAGACTCGGGAATAGGTAGAGAGGGAGGTTTTCATGCCTTGGAGTTTTTTACTGAAACAAAGAATATTTGTATTAAATATGAATAAAAATATGAAATCAGAGAATAAATTTGAATCATCAAAAGCACCCGAGCCTGTAGGTTTGTATCCTCATGCACGTAAAGTTGGAAACTTATTGTTTTTATCGGGTGTTGGGCCAAGAGAGAGAGGGAAAAAAGAAATTCCAGGGGTAACATTAGATATAGATAAGAATATTATTTCCTATGATATTGAAAAACAGTGCCATGCAGTATTTAATAATATTCGGTATATCTTAGAAGATGCCGGGTCAAGTTGGGAAAACATTGTGGATGTTACCGTTTTTTTAACCAATATGAAAGATGATTTTAAGACCTATAATAAAATTTATGCACAATATTTTAAAGAAAATCAACCTTGTAGAACCACTGTTGAAATCAATTGTTTGCCAACACCAATAGCTATTGAATTAAAAGTAATTGCTACCATATAAATCAAAAACATTATGCCAAAATTAATTTCACCACCAATTAATTTCCTGAAATGGATCGAAGAAAATAGAGATCAGCTAAAACCCCCTGTTTGTAATAAAGTAGTTTGGGAAAATGGTGATTTTATTGTTATGGTAGTAGGAGGGCCAAACAATAGAAAAGATTACCATTATAATGAAACTCCTGAATTTTTTTATATGATAGAAGGAGACATGATTTTAAAAGTGATTGAAGATGGTGTTTTTATTGATGTACCAATTAAAGAAGGGGAAATTTACTTATTACCACCAAAAGTGCCACATTCACCACAGCGTTTTGAAAATACAGTTGGTTTGGTTATTGAATCCAAAAGAGATCTAGGTGTATTGGATGCATTGGAATGGTATTGTGAATCATGTGGTAATCCGTTATATCGTGAAGCATTCACTTTAGAGAATATTGTAACACAAATGCCAACTATTTTTGATAAGTATTATAATAATTTGGATTTAAGAACTTGCAATAAATGTAATTCGATAATGGATAAAATTTAATAATGGCAGCCTTGAATCACGATCATAATTCTTTGAAAATTGATATCCATACGCATATCATGCCTGAAAAAATGCCCAATTTTGCTAAAAAATTTGGCTATGGAGGTTTTATTCATTTAGATCATCACAAACCATGTTGTGCCAGAATGATGAAAGATGATGAGTTTTTTAGAGAGGTAGAAGACAATTGCTGGAGTGCCGAGGCACGCATTAAAGATTGTAACCACCATCATGTAGATGTGCAGGTTTTGTCTACAATTCCGGTACTTTTTAGTTATTGGGCAAAACCTAAAGATGCATTGGATGTATCTATGTTTTTAAATGATCATATAGCCGAAATCGTACAGCGTTATCCCAAACGGTTTATCGGTTTGGGAACTATCCCGATGCAAGCACCTAAATTGGCAATTAAAGAATTGGAAAGATGTAAAAAAATTGGATTAGTAGGCGTAGAAATTGGGTCTCACGTAAATGATTGGAATTTGGATAACGAGAATCTGTTTCCTATTTTTCAAGCTGCTGAAACATTGGGTATGGCTATTTTTGTACATCCCTGGGATATGATGTCTAAAAACAAAATGAAAAAATATTGGTTGCCTTGGTTGGTGGGAATGCCGGCCGAATCTTCTTTGGCAATTTGCTCGTTGATCTTTGGTGGAGTTATGGAAAAGTTACCCAATTTGCGTTTTGCTTTTGCTCATGGCGGAGGTTCTTTTCCGGCAACTATAGAAAGAATTGAGCATGGATTTAATGTTCGCCCCGATCTTTGTGCTGTTGATAATTCAGTAAGTCCGAAATCTTATTTAGGTAAATTTTGGGTCGATTCATTAACCCATGATCCAACGATGTTAAAATACTTGGTGGATTTAATCGGTGAAGACAAGGTAGCATTGGGTACCGATTATCCTTTCCCTTTAGGGGAATTAGCCCCGGGTAAACTTATTGAAAACATGGATGGTTTTTCGTTAAAAACCAAAGCGCAATTGTTAAGTGGTAGCGCATTATCATGGTTAAACCTTAAAAAAGAACAATTTATATAATGCAATTAAATTTTAAAATTTCAAATAAAAATTACAATATTAATACAGATAGGTATCATGATATTGCCATTGCTTTGCAATTTAATAAGGAGCAACCCAATACATATAATGTTGAAAAAGCAACGAGCAAAGCCTATGCAATTGATAATTTTATAGGGGATACCAGAAGAGGTGGTGGTTGTAATTTTGAAGTATTAAAAATGATTCCACACTGTAATGGTACTCATACTGAATGTATTGGTCATATAACCAATCAAAGAATATCTATAAATGAGCAATTGAAAGATGTTTTTATACCTGCAACATTAATTAGTGTTACTCCTTTAATTGCTAATGATATGGAAGATGTATATCAACCAGCTTTAGAAAAAAATGATAGGCTGATCAGTAAAAACATATTGGAGGATGCTATAAAAAACTGCAACAATCATTTTTTAAAAGCTTTAGTTATTAGAACATTGCCAAATGACAATACGAAAAAATCAAGAAATTATATGGAGAATGAAGCCCCATTTTTTTCTTTAGATGCCATGGAATATATTATTGCTTTAGGAGTAGATCATTTATTGGTAGATATGCCTTCGGTAGATAGGGCTTTTGATGATGGTGAATTAAACGTACACCATATATTTTGGAACGTTAAAAAAGGAACGCATGAGATTGATGAAAGTTCAAATTTATATAAAACGATTACCGAAATGATTTATGTTAAAGATGCGATTCAAGATGGAAATTATATGTTGAATTTACAAATTGCTTCATTTGTTTCGGATGCATCACCAAGCAGACCAATATTAATGGAAATTACTGAAATTTAAAAAATGGATTACCAAAATAATTTAGCTTATGCAAAAAATTTAGATATAGAAGACCCACTGAGGTTGTACAGAGATAAATTTTATATTCCCAAACAAAAAAATGGTAAAGATCATATTTATTTATGTGGAAACTCTTTGGGCTTACAACCCAAATCAACGAGAAAATATATAGAGCAAGAATTAAATGATTGGGAAAAATTAGGTGTAGAAGGTCATTTTGAAGCTAAAAATCCTTGGATGTCCTACCATGAAATTTTAACCGATAAAATGTCGAAAATTGTTGGTGCAAAAGCCAATGAAGTGGTGGTGATGAATAGTCTTACGGTAAACTTGCATTTGATGATGGTTTCCTTTTATAGACCAAGTTCAAAAAGGTATAAAATTCTTATTGAGGGTAATGCATTTCCATCCGATCAATATGCGGTGAAATCACAAATAGAATTTCATGGCTATGATGTTGCTGATGCTCTGATAAAATTATTTCCCCGAAAGGGAGAAAAAATCATACGAACAGAAGATATTTTAAAAATAATAAAGGAAGAAGGAGATACGATCGCTTTAATTATGATTGGCGGATTGAATTATTATACGGGACAGGCTTTTGATATGAAAGCTATAACAAAAGCAGGGCATGAAAAAGGTTGTTTTGTAGGTTTTGATTTGGCGCATGGTGCTGGAAATTTGTCTTTAAAATTGCATGATTGGCAGGTGGATTTCGCAGTTTGGTGTACTTATAAATATTTAAATTCGGGTCCGGGTGGAGTTGCAGGATGTTTTGTACATGAAAATCATATAAAAGATAGCACCATAAAACGATTTACCGGTTGGTGGGGCCACGATAAAGCAACACGTTTTTTAATGGATGATACGTTTGTGCCCATTGAAAGTGCCGAAGGATGGCAATTGAGCAACGCACCCATTTTGTCAATGGCGGCATTGCATGCTTCTTTAGATATTTTTGAGGAAGTTGGAATGACAGCAATTCAAAAAAAAGCTGAGAACCTTACTGGTTATTTAGAGTATTTATTAAATGAACTTCAACACGATGCGATTGAAATAATCACTCCAAAAAATGCAGAAAATCGAGGTTCACAGTTGTCGATACAAGTAAAAGACAGTGATAAATTATTGTTTGAAAAAATCACTAAAAAAGGTGTGATTGCAGACTGGAGAGAACCCGATGTTATACGAGTAGCACCAATTCCTTTATACAATAGTTATATAGATGTATTTTCTTTTGTAGCCATTTTAAAAGAATGCTTAGATCAATAAAGATGAAAGATAAAAATGCCATTATTGTTGGAGCTGGATTGGTTGGGTCGTTATGGGCAATTTATTTATCGAAAGCTGGCTATACTGTTGATATTTATGAGTTAAGAGATGATATTAGAAAAGCAGATATTTCCGCAGGGAAATCCATAAACTTGGCATTGTCTTATCGAGGATGGAAGGCCTTGGATAATGTTGGAATAGGTGATGAGATTAGAAAAATTGCTTTGCCCATGTTTGGAAGAATAATGCACGATAAAAAGGGCGATTTAACATATCAAGCTTATGGTAAAGAAAACCAAGCTATTTATTCAGTTTCCCGAGGTGATTTGAATGCGAAGATGATGGATTTGGCAGAATCATTCGAAAATACTTCAATTCATTATAATCACAAATGTATTGATGCTAATTTAAATAAAGGAATCGTTTATTTTGAAAATACCAAAACGAAAAAAAGAATAGAGAGAAATGCAACTGTAGTTTTTGGAACGGATGGTGCATTTTCGGCCATAAGAATAAAAGCCATGCAAAAAACCTATCGTTTTCAATATAGCCAGCATTATATTGAAGATGGTTACAGAGAAATTTTATTACCGGCAAATAAAGATGGTTCTTACAAATTAGATAAAAAAGCATTGCATATTTGGCCAAGAGGTAGGTTTATGTTAATTGCCTTGCCAAATGAAGATGGCTCTTTTACTTGTACCTTATTTATGCCACATACAAACAATAAGAACAGCTTTGAGAATTTAAAAACAAAGGCTCAAATCAATAATTTTTTTAAAAATGAATTTTCAGATTTTTATAAAATGATGCCAGAAATTGCTGAGATATGGGGTAATCACCCTTTGTCGCCTTTGGCAATTATTAGATGTTACCCTTGGGCAGTAGGTAAGGCGGTATTGATGGGAGATGCGGCACATGCAACGGTACCATTTTATGGTCAGGGTATGAACAGTGGTTTTGAAGATTGTACTGTAATGGCCGGATTAATGCAAAAACATCAAGAAAATTGGAAGCTAATATTTGATGCTTTTCAAGAGAAACAAAAATCCAATGGTGATGCAATTCAAGATTTATCATTACACAATTATCATGTGATGCGTGATTTTGTTGGCGACCCTAAATTTTTATTACAAAAAAAGATAGAAGCAGAATTCAGTAAAAAGCATCCTGATAAATGGTTGCCACTTTACAGTCAGGTAAGTTTTAGTGATATTCCTTACGCAAAAGCCCTGCAAGTAGGTAAGCAACAAAATAAAATTATGAAAGAGGTGATGCAATTAGATAATATCGAAACTATTTGGGATAGTGAGGAAGTAACAGCATATATATTAAAGAGATTGTGATTTGTTTAAATTATTTCAGAATCTAAACAAAATAAAAAAATCTTCATCAATTGGATTGATGAAGATTTTAGTTTATAAAATGAACTTACACCAAATTATTCTCCTAAAAAAGGATATCGATAATCCGTTGCAGGAACAAAAGTTTCTTTGATGGTACGGTTAGAAACCCAACGAAGTAAATTCCAAACAGAACCTGCTTTGTCATTTGTTCCGGAGGCTCTTGCGCCACCAAATGGTTGTTGCCCAACTACTGCTCCGGTAGGTTTGTCATTGATATAAAAATTACCAGCGGCATTTTCTAAAGCTTTGCTGGCGTAATCAATGACATAGCGATCTCCACTTAAAATGGCACCCGTTAAAGCATAATCTGATTCGTCAATAGTTTTTAAAATCTCTTTCCAATTTTCATCCTCATAAATATATAAAGTTATGATCGGTCCGAAAAGTTCGGTACACATGGTTTTATATTTTGGATCTGTAGTTACAATAACAGTAGGCTCAATAAAATAACCTTTGCTTTTGTCATAACCACCTCCAATAATAACTTCGGCATTGTCATCTTTTTTTGCTTGGTCAATATAGCTTGCTAATTTATCAAATGATCCTTCATGAATTACGGCATTCATAAAATTAGAAGGGTCATCGGTTGCACCAATTTTAATAGTTTTTACTTCTTTTTCTAAACCGGCTTTAACTTCTGCCCATTTACTTTTTGGGATATAAGCTCTAGAGGCAGCTGAACATTTCTGACCTTGATATTCAAAGGCACCTCTAATGATGGCAGTGATAACTTCATCCGCATTAGCGGTATTGTGCATCCATATAAAATCTTTACCACCGGTTTCTCCAACAATTCTTGGGTATGTGCGATAAGTATTGATATTTTCACCAATTTTTGTCCACAAACTTTTAAAAACATTTGTTGATCCGGTAAAGTGAATACCAGCAAAATCTTTATGGGTCATTACAACATCGGTAATCATTACTGGATCACCATAAACTACATTGATAACACCGTCTGGTAAGCCTGCAGCCTTTAATAGATCAACGATTACTTTGGCAGAAAATATTTGATGGTCTGATGGTTTCCAAACCACCACATTGCCCATCATGGCAGCAGAAGCAGGCAAATTACCGGCAATTGCAGTGAAGTTAAACGGAGTAACCGCATAAACAAATCCTTCTAAAGGGCGGTATTCCATACGATTCCAAATACCTGGTGAAGAGATAGGTTGATCGTTATAAATTTGGGTCATAAATTCTACATTGAAACGTAAAAAATCTATAAACTCACAAGCTGCATCAATTTCGGCCTGCATCACATTTTTTGATTGTGCCAACATGGTAGCAGCATTCATTTTGGCTCTAAAAGGCCCTGCTAATAAATCGGCAGCTTTTAAAAAAATTGCCGCTCTACTTTCCCAAGGCATATTTGCCCAATCTTTTTTTGCATCTAAAGCCGTTTGTATGGCTAAATCAATATGTTCTTTTTTGGCTTTGTGATAAACACCAAGTTTGTGCTGATGGTCATGAGGAGGTTGCATAGTAGCAGTATCTCCTGTTTTAATTTCTTGTGAACCAATATACATCGGTATATCAATTTTTTCATTGTACATGGTATTGTACATTACTAAAACTTCCTGTAATTCTGTAGAGCCTGGAGCATAAGCTTTTACAGGCTCATTTATGGTTTTTGGTACTTTATAAAATCCGTTGGACATTTGTTTGTATTTTTAAGAATTATTTTAATTTTAAAGAACTCAAAGATACGAATAATGTAAGATTTTAAGATT
>CAYPHN010000067.1:0-13427 GCA_964410265.1 uncultured Flavobacteriaceae bacterium
GCAATTCAGCCCTGTGCCAAGAGCACAGGGATTTCTTGCCATTTCTTTAAAATAAATGATTATTTACTATGCCATTGCCTTACCTAATTTGAAATTTAACAGCGCTATCAATTTTTAGTAAACCGATATCCGACGGTGATATATAACACTCTGCAATTAAATCAGTATCTGGTGAAATTTCAGCAATAACAGTACCTGCAGTAACAAAATTCCCTGGTTCTAATCCCTTTAAATTTTGAATTGTTCCATTTACTGAAGCTGTAATAATGTGATTCTCTTGTTCATTTTTATATTGAGATAAAGTGCTTTTTAATTCTATAGATCTATTATTCTGTTGTGTCAATTCGGCCTGCCATTGGTTGCGTTGTTGTTCTTTAAAATGATTTAATCCGTTAAATGCTAAATCTAGATTATAGCTACTATTTTCGTATTCTACTTTGGCAATAACCTCTTTTTTATATAATTTTTGCTGTCTTTTAAAATCTCTTCTTGATTTTTTATAACGAGTTTGTAGTTCTAGCAATTTTTGAGCATATTGTAAATATTGCTTTTGATATAAGAAGGAATTTAAAGAATCTCGAATGAGTTTTTTCGTATTAGATAGATAAATTAAATCAATTATAAAAAGATTGGTTTGTTCTAATTGATTAGATATTAAATTCAATTTTTCTTTTCCAATAGTATTGTCAATGATTAATAGCGTATCTCCTTGTTGTGTATATTTATTCTCTTTGATAAAAACTGATGTAACTTTTCCGGAGTATAATGATGCGATTTGATTTCTTTCTTTTTCCGATTTCAAAATTCCTTTAGCAGATGAGTAAATATCTAAAAACACAAAAGGCAAACTTGCTCCAATGCCAATGATACTCAATAATACAATACCGTAAATTACTTTGCTTTTTATACTGTGTTTAAAACGGTGTGCTTCTACTGAATTATTAATTATTTCTTTGGGGAATATTTGTTTCATTACAAATTTTTGTGAATAAAAAATCTCAATTACAAACTTTGGAATAAAATCAATACAAGTCAACCCACTAAAAGTTCTAAATTATACCCTATGCTTCATAGCGAAATTGGGTAGTTTTAAAAATCACTATAAATGGGTATATTAACTTACTCTATTTCTGATTACATTTGTTATAAATATTTCCAAAATATCTCTTTTAATGCCAATGTTATTGGCAAAAATCCCTCAAAAATTATGGAAAATATTTTGAAGAAATTGAAATCCGCAAGAAATGAAAAAGGATATTCGCAAGAATATGTGGCGGAAAAATTAAAAATCAGTCAAAAGTCTTATTGTAAGATTGAGAATGGCTGCACTAATTTGTCTGTAACAAGATTGATACAAATTGCATACATTTTAAACCTGGATTTAAGTGGTATACTAATCTAAGGGATATTGTATCTTTACGCCAATATTTTATACATTACTTTTTTAATTTCGTAGTTTTACCACCTTATTTCTTGCATGATTTAAATGAAAAAGTTAGTAGATAAATTTGGAAGACAAATAACCTATTTGCGCTTGGCAATTACCGATCGCTGCAACCTGAGATGTCAGTATTGTATGCCTGCTCAAGGTATCGATATTGTAGATAGAAAAGATCTGCTTACCTATAAAGAAATGTATCGTATTACTCGGGTTTTGAGTGAATTAAGCGTAAATAAAGTAAGGCTTACTGGTGGAGAACCTTTTGTAAGAAAAGATTTTGTTAATTTTTTAGAAAGCCTTTCATTTAATGACAAATTGGATCAAATCAACATCACAACCAATGGTGCTTTAATTTCAAAACACATTGCTAAACTAGAAAACTTAGGGATTCATGCTATAAATTTAAGTTTAGATACGCTTAAAGCGGATAAATTCAAACAGATAACCAGGCGAAATGTTTTTGATGAAACCATACAAACATTAGACCAATTATTGGCAAGTAAGTTAACTTTAAAATTAAATGTGGTTATTTTACCAGGTGTTAATACCGATGAAATTGCCGACTTTATCGCACTGACAAAAAATAAAAATATTGCTGTTCGTTTTATTGAAGAAATGCCGTTTAACGGAGTCGGGTTAAGAAAAACTGATGAAGTATGGAACTTAAACAGAATCTTTAAAGAAGCAGAAAAATATTTTACAAATATTATTCCGCTTCACGATAAAAAATCATCAACTTCTAAAAATTTCAAAATTAAAGGTTATCGTGGAACTTTCGGAATTATACCAGCTTTTACACGTACAATTTGTGGAGACTGTAACCGAATTAGAATAACCGCTACTGGTATGTTTAAAAACTGCCTTTTTGATGATGGGGTTTTTAATATTCGTGATTTTATACGAAACGGAGCAAGTGATGACGAGCTCAAACAACTTTTTATTAAAACGGTACAGCAAAAGCCTATCAATGGTTTTGTTGCAGAAGCTAACAGGAAAAATAAAAAAGTTTCAGAAAGTATGTCTACCATTGGTGGGTAATTAAGATGTCGTGATAAAATGAAAATTTTTGCATACCATTTGTATAACATGTTGTTATTCTATATATTTGTTGTATGAAAGTTCAAACAGCATTTAGATTAGATAGTGATTTATTAGAAAAGATAAAAGAAAAAGCCTTAGCACAAAAAAGGAGCCTTAATAATTATATAGAGTATTTACTGTATAAAGATGTTGGCGATATTCCTAATGAAGAAACCAAAAAAGCAATTTTTGAAGCTCAAAATGATATAAATTTAACTCAAATTGATAATTTAGATGAATATTTTGATAATTTATAGCAGTCAATGTATTTATTAAAAGAGACAACAAAATTCAAAAAAGACCTTAAAAAGATTGTTAAAAGGAATTCAAAAGATGCTTTTCTTATTAAACATACCTTGATAATTCTTAAAGAAAAAGGAGTTGAAGGTATTGAAATAAAAATGAATCCTCACAAGTTAAAAGGTGTTTATAAAGATAATTGGGAGTGTCATATTAAACCTGATTTGTTAATAATTTGGTTTCAAATTGAAAACCCTAAAACAATCAAATTAATCCGTTTAGGTTCACATTCCGATTTATTTAAATAGTCCTTATTAAAAATGATTACATCAGAAAAAGCCTTAGGAATAATTCTAAACCAAACAGAAAATTTTGGTGAAGAAGCAATTGATTTTAAAAATTCGCTAGGAAGAGTTTTAAAAGAAAACATCGTTGCCGATAGAGATTTTCCGCCATTTAATTGTGCCAGTATGGATGGAATAGCAATAAATATATATGCTTTTAAAGATGGATTAAGAGATTTTAATATTGAGGGAATTCAAGCTGCTGGAAATGTGCAACTTACTTTGCAAAATAATAATAACTGTATTGAAGTAATGACTGGTGCAATGACACCTTTAAACACCAATGTTGTAATACCTTATGAATTGGTAAAAATTGAAAATAATATTGCCAAAATAAGTCTAAATGAGGTCAACTATTTTCAAAATATTCATAAAAAAGGATTTGACAGAAAACAAAATGATGTTTTAATAAAGAAAAACACCTGTATAAGTCCGGCAGAAATTGGTGTTTTGGCTACTGTAGGAAAATCAACAATAAAAGTTGCAAAAAACCCTAAAGTAATGGTGATTTCTACTGGTGATGAATTGGTTGAAGTTGATCAAACTCCTGAAGATTATCAAATAAGAAGAAGTAATGCACACACCTTAGTTAGCCTTTTAAAATATTTGAAAATTAATGCAGATTCTATACATATTTCAGATAATAAGACTGTCCTCAAAAAAAAAATTGCTGAAATTCTAAACAACTATGATGTTTTACTTTTTAGTGGTGCAGTAAGTAAAGGTAAATTTGATTTTTTGCCTGAAATATTTGATGAATTGGGTGTTAAAAAATTATTTCATAAAGTACGTCAACGCCCCGGGAAACCATTTTGGTTTGGGCGGCACACTGTGCCTTTAGGTATTAGCGAACGGAATGGAGAAAAAGCTACGAATACGGTAGTGTTTGCTTTTCCAGGTAATCCAGTATCAACCTTTGTGAGTTGTTTAAAGTATTTTTACCCTTGGTATAAAAAATCTATTGGTATTTCATATAAAAATAATAATTTTGCAGTATTGGCAAAAGATTTTACTTTTAAACCTGATTTAACCTACTTTTTACAAGTAAAAATAGCAAACAAAAATGGAACATGCTATGCCACCCCTATTGCCGGACATGGCTCAGGAGATTTGGCAAATTTAGTAGATAATGACGCTTTTATTGAATTACCTATCGGAAAAGAGGTTTTTAAAAAGGGCGAAGTTTTTAATTTATTATTATATCGAAATTTTTAATATAATATTTTGAAAGAATTTACACATTTAAATAAAAAAAACCAGCCAAAAATGGTAAATGTTGGTGATAAAAAAATTACCAAACGGATTGCGATTGCTAAAGCAGAAATGTTTTTGGGCAAAGAAATTATTTCTGTTTTTAACAATAATGACTTGATCACGAAAAAAGGACCGGTTTTTCAAACAGCAATCATTGCCGGAATTCAAGCGGTAAAAAAAACATCGGAATTGATACCAATGTGCCATCCCTTAATTATTAATGGAGTAGAAGTTAACATTGATGTTTTAAATGATACTGACATTGAAATTATCTGCAAAGTTGAAATTGATGGCAAGACTGGCGTTGAAATGGAAGCCTTAACCGGAGTAAGTACAGCTGCATTGACTGTTTATGATATGTGTAAGTCTATTTCTCAAAAAATGGTTATTAAAGAAATCAAACTTTTAGAAAAAACCGGTGGAAAATCGGATTTAAAACTAAAACGAAGCCCCTTTTAATAAGAAACTTCGTTTTATAGAAAAATACAAACTTAATTCAAATTACTATTTCATTTAAAATACTTTTTGTATTTATTATTAATCTCTTCAATTTTATTTTTTAACTTTATTATTCGGTTTGATCAAATTGTGTATCTGCATAACAGCAAAAATCGTGATTCATTAAGAAACTTATCTATAATCTCGGCTCGTGCCTGTGTATTTGTGTGCATATTTTTTCATTATTTAATCTAGTTCGTATTGCTATTTTATCAAGAAATAATTTTACCAATTCTTTTGATGTTTTGTATTTTTCTATCATAAATATATTTGTTTGATGTGGGTAATCAAATAAAAAAATTAACCTTACAATTTAATAGGTCATGTTATTTGAGGTCATTTTTTGCAACGGTCTTAAGTTATTTAAAATACTTTTTGTATTTATTATTTATATCAGCGATTCTGTTTTTAAATATTTCTTCAATACGCTTTAGTGATTTAATTTGTGATGCATCAAACCCATTAATTTTAGCGTTTTCAATATATTTTTGAGTGTCTTGTAATATACTCTGCATCTGCGTCGTATTAGAAACATATTGAACGTTCATTAAACCTAGTTTCTTCTTATCTAATTCACTTAAATTAACAGGGTCTTCTAAAAGAATATGTTTCCCGTTTAAAACCATTTTTTCAATATTATCTGAATATTCATTGATAGCAATCTCGGCAGATTCAAAAAAATCAATAGTCTCGATATTATCAATTAAATCATACGGTATTTGAATATGAAGAGATGCGAAAAATTGAGGGTTTCTATCCTCTTTTTTAATATCACAGTAGCTTAAAAAAGCTACTGTGATAATTAATAAAAAAGGTTTGGTTAATCTTTTCATAAATCCTTCAATTAATATTATCGGGTGACTTAGGGGGAACATAAGGAGTGCAGTCACCCGAATATCTTTGAATTATGTACAAAATTACACTACACATGCAATTAATCCCTCATACTTTTGGTCAAAATCGACTAGTACTTAAGTATGGTTTTGACTTTAGTGAACAATGAACGACGTTAATCCGTTCATTTTCTTTTTAATAACAACAAGTTCCTTGAAAATTAAATAAATTTTATATTAATTGCGTTTTTCTTGCTGCTTCTATTCTATTTCGAACATCTAGCTTATCAAAAATGTTTTGGGTATGTGTCTTAATCGTAGAAAGTGACACAAACATTTTATCCGCAATTTCTTGATTTTTTAATCCTTGAGTAATATAATTTAAAACCTCCGTTTCTCTTAACGATAGCCCGTACTTTTCAATATTATCCGAAATATTCTGCACATCCTTTTTATCACCCTTATCTTTCAATCTAGAAATTTGGCTTAAATATTCTTCTATTTGATTTCTCATATGATCTATCATCATATTATTATTCTTAAATCTCATTCTATTAAAAATAAAAGAAAAAACACTTAATAATAGTAACAAACCAATGGTTAAAAAAAGGATAACGCTTCTATTTTCCTGAATTTCGCTTTCAAGATTAAGTCTTTTGATTTTTTCATCTTTTTTATCAGAATCGAATTTAATATTCATAGCTACAATATTATTTTCACTTTGAATATTAAAAATACTATCTCTATAAACAGCCATTAATTTATATTCCTTTAATGCTTCCTTATAATTAACTTTCAATTCTAACAACTCAGATAAGGCCTGATAACCTAAAACTATATTATCTTTAGATGCAATTTCGGTAGCTAATTGCAACCCAGAAACTAAATAATTTTTTGCTTTTTTGAAATTTTCTAGTTTTTTATAAATTATTCCTGTATTGATCAAAGTAAAACTCAATAATCTTTTACTATTGTATTTTGTTAATATAGGAATGGCTTTAAAGTAATAATCTAAAGCTTTATCCAATTCATTTTTATGTTGAAACATTAAGCCTATAGAGCTATATATTATTGCTATATCGTTTTTATTTTTTGATTTTTTAGCAATCCCTATCGACTTTTCATGGTAATAAAAAGCTGTATCATATTGCTGTTTATACATAAAGGTCTCTCCTAGGTTACTATAATCATAGCCTTTACCTCTCTCATTGTTGGTGATTAGATTCATTTTGAGAGATAACTTAAAATACTTTATGGCTTCATCATATTTATTTAGTGTAACATAAGCATTCCCAATACCGTTAAGTGCGATAGCTATACTTTTTGTAAAGCCTGTTTTTTCTGATAATTTAAGAGCCTCAAGATGGTGTTTTATTGCTTCCTCCTCTATATTTAATCTTCTGTATGTAACTCCTAGACTATTTAAATTTTTGATCTTTTCGTTAATATCCCATGATTTTTCATAAAAAGGTAATGCTTCTTTGTGTAGTTTTAATGATTTTAAATAGTCATGATCATATCTGGCATTTACTCCTTTACGTCTCAAACTATTTGCTATTCCGGTAGGATAATCTATACTTTTTGAAATATTAAGAGCCTCTTCTAAAATATCTTCCCTAATCGGTCTGTTTCTTATCGATAATTTAAAGATGGAAATTAAGCCATTAACTTTGATTGAATCATTTTCAGTTTGAGTAACTACTTGATATAAACTGTCAATATTTACATTTTTTTGCTTTTTAAGGGTTTTATAATCAAGAGGGAGGTGATTGTTAGAAGTGTTTTCTTTCAATACATTTTCCTTGCAAGAAACAAGAATTAGAATCAATATAAAATATTTATATAAAATCTTGAAAGGCATAGACAATTGAATTTCAATTAATTTTGGTAAATATAAAAATTTAATTATAGCTTAAACGATATATATTATTAGTTTCTCAAGAGGTATCTTTTAATAATAAATCATTATTTAGTTATTAGACTTACGCTCCTTATAATAATATTTACAATCGTTTTTGATTATCAATTAATGAGTAATTTAGCAAAGTAAAAAAGAAATTTTTCTATTATTTTTGAATATATCTCATTAAACATTATGGTACAAAAACACAAAAAACATACCAAATTAAACAAAAGAAATTTTGGAAATTATGCAAGTAACGAAATTGCCATTTTAGGTGCAAAATGTTCAATAATTGATAATTTTATACAAAATATTGTAAAAAACATTCATAAAAACTACAAAACTGCATATTTAGACGCTTTTCATAATAAAGAAATAAAACCCCCATTAGTAGATAATTACACCTTTCACCATTCAGGCTCTTTGGTTAAAAGTTGTGCAACATCTATGAATCGTTACAATGATAAAATTTTATTTTCGGAATACGATTTCCTTTTTATCAACGGAAATCATTATCAAGGTAAGCAACAAATCTTAATATTAGATAATGAAAAAGAAGCTTCTGTTTTAAAAAGAACAGACCAACTTAATAATATTCAATTTATCGTAAAATTAAATAATGGTGATAAAATCTTTGACTTTTTAATTGAAAAATACCCAAATATCGCTAATTTGATATCTTATTCTATAGATGAAATAGATAAAATAAGTGATCATATTGAACGTCTTATTCAACAAAATATTGCACCTATTCAAGGTTTAGTTTTAGCAGGTGGTAAAAGTTTGCGGATGGGTACCGATAAAGGATTATTAAAATATCACGGAAAATCTCAACGGAACTTTGCAGTAGATATGTTAAAAAACATGCATATCAATACCTTTTTATCTGTAAGAAAAGAACAAAATATTAAAGATACGCAAACAGTAGAAGATGTTTTTTTAGGCTTAGGTCCTTTCGGAGCGATTTGCTCTGCGTTTCAATCCAATCCAAATGTGGCCTGGTTGGTAATTGCTACAGATTTACCTTTTTTGGATCAAAATATAATACAGTTATTGTTAGAAAAAAGAGACCCTTCAAAAATAGCAACTGCAGTACAAGGTAATTCTAAACAATTTCCTGAGCCTTTAATTACCATTTGGGAACCGAAATCGTATCCAGTCTTATTAAATTACCTTGCACAAGGTATTTCTTGTCCGCGAAAAATTTTGATAAATTCAAATGTCAAAATTGTTGAAATTGATGATACTTTTATTAGAAATATAAATACATTAGATGAATTTAATGAGGCGCACAAAGAAATAAATGACTAAAACCTTACACATACTTAATGGCGACAGTACTTTAGAAAAGTTTACAAAATCAAATTTAGAAGGTGACACCTTAATTTGGAGAGAAATGTTATGCGAAGGAAAAATTTCATATGAAATTGGAACTGATGCTTTTTGGAAAAGCAGATATGATTTTTTCGAATCTAATTTTAAAGTTTCAAAATTGGATTATTATGATAAAACTATTTCGGAAATTATAAAATTAGATGATTTGTCTAATTATTCTGAAATTATTTTATGGTTTGAATATGATTTATTTTGTCAAATAAATCTTTTGGCGGCATGTACTTATTTATTAAAATCATTCCGGAAAGACATTAATTATTATTTGATTTGTACCGGAAAAGAAAAAGGCAAGTCTGAATTACAAACCCTTAGTGACTATAGTTCAAGCAACTTTAAAACTCTTTTTTTAAACAAAATAAAAATCACTAGAAATAATTTACTTTTCGCTGAAAAATGTTGGTCTTTATTTAGCCAAAACGATCTCAAAAAATTAAAAGAATTCGATTTTAACCAAAATCCGAAATTTGCTTATTTACAAGCGGCAATCAACCAGCACTTAAAAAGATTTCCAAATAAAAATGGCTTCAATCAAATTGAAAATAAAATTATAAGCTTAATCGATTCCGGTTTAACCGATAAAAATAAAATTGTAAAACAATTGCTTATCTGGCAAAAAAAAGAAACTGTTTATGGTTTTACAGATATGCAATATGTAAGGGTCATAAAAAGTTTAAAATCCTATTATTTCAATGAAAACAATGTAATTTTGTTAAATGGTAAAGGAAAAAAATTGATCTAATGCAAATTACAAAGCATGACTTATATAAACGTCAAACTACTTTAGCCGAATTTGGTGAGTTAGGGCAAGAAAAATTACAAAACACAAAGGTAATTGTTATAGGCTGTGGTGGTTTGGGTAATGCCGCTGCCGTTTATCTCGCTTCAAGTGGAATTGGGAAAATCCATTTGATAGATTTTGATCAAATAGATGTTTCAAACCTACACAGACAAGTGTTTTTTAAAACAGAAGATATTGGGAAATCAAAATCTAAAACACTCGCAAAATATATTCAACAAAATTCACCTTTTGTACATATAAGTTATAGTGAGGAAGCTATTTCAAAATCGAATATATTAAAAACTATAAATGATTTTGATATCGTTTTAGATTGTACAGATAACTTACCTATAAAATACTTGATTAACGATGCTTGTGTTATTAAAGACAAAGTATTGATATACGGCTCTTTATATAAATTTGATGGCTATATTGCTAGTTTTAACACATTAGATAAAAATGGTAAAAGAACTTCAAATTTAAGAGATGCATTTCCTAAGATACCTAAAAATAAAATTCCTAATTGCTCTGAAGCCGGCACCTTAAATACCATAGTTGGCATTATTGGTGTGATGCAAGCCAATGAAGTTGTTAAAATTGTTTCGAAAATTGGAAGTCCCTTAATAAATCAACTACAAATTTATAATAGTTTAGACAATTCTCAATACACTATGCAATTGAAAAATACTTTTACAAAAGAAGGTATAGAGAGAATCTTTGAAACTGAGAGTTATACCGATATTAATTGCGAATTACAAGATGAAATCCTGTTAATTTCTGCCGAAGAATTAAAAGAAAAGATTAATTTAAAGAACTTTGAAATTGTTTCAGTAATTGAAAATTCCAATACAATATTGCCCTTTACAGTTCACCAAAAAATTCCATTTTCAAAATTGGATATTGATTCTTTTAAAATTGATTCTAACAAAACATTTGTCTTCGTTTGTAATAAAGGATTATTGAGTTATGCTGCTATGGTAATGATGAAGGAAAAGTATCCCAAAGTAAAAAGTTTAAGCCTTCAAGGCGGAATTACAAATTATTAATTTAAAAAAATAAATGCAAAATCCATTACAATTTTACCAATCTGAAAATCAGATCTATGAAAAAGAATATGCTATTTTAAAAAAGAAATTAACAACATCAAGCTCTGTTAGGTTATTTGTTTTTTTTATTACCGTATTCGGAATTTATTTCTTTCTCAATCGATCTAATATTGCTGTTTTGATTGCACTAATTGGTGTAATTTTATTTCTTTTTTTGGTTATAAAACATACGGATTTACAACAAAGAAGAGATTTAATCAAAGCATTAATAAAAATTAATAAAAAGGAAATAAAAGCACTTAATAAAGATTATTTAGACTTCGATGAAGGTCGAGAATTTATCGATTCAAATCACGCTTACAGTTATGATATCGATTTGTTCGGACGCGGATCTTTTTTTCAATATTGCAACAGAACAAATACTGTGGAAGGGAAAAAGAAACTGGCAAATTATTTGACAAATAATGACATAAGTCAAATCAACGAAAAACAAAAGGTTATTAAAGAATTGGCAAAAAAACCAAAGTGGCGACAACATTATTCGGCTAAGGCAAGTTTAGTTCAAGTAAATCATTCTGCCAAACAAATAATCTATTGGGTTGGCCATTACAAACCCGTGATTCCAAACTTCATTTCATGGTTGCCGATTATGTTTTCGTCTGTAACGGTATTGTTATTTCTTTTGGTGATTTTTAATTTTGCCGATGTTGTGTTGTTGATAATCTGGTTCTTTGTTGGCTTAGGTGTTTCTGCTGTTTTTTTTAAAAAAATAAATGTGCTGTACACAGACTCCTCCAAAGCAAAAGATACTTTTAGGCAATACCATAAATTGTTAAACGAAATTGAAAATTGTAACTTTTCATCAAAACGTTTATTAGAAAAGCAAAGACTTATTCAAAACGAGTCGGAAAAAGCGTCGGTTATTTTTACGAAATTTTCAAAATTATTAGATGCCTTTGATCAACGATATAACGATTTAATTGCAATTTTAGGCAATGCCTTTTTATTAAGGGATCTGAATCTGGCAATTAAGGTAGAAAAATGGATTTCTAAATATCATCAAAAAGTAGAACCCTGGTTCGAGGTTATTGCTTTTTTTGATGCGCAAAATTCTCTCGCCAATTACTCATTCAATCACCCCAAGTTTTCTTTTCCTAACATCAAAGAAAGTCAAATTGTTATCAATTCGACAAAGTTAGGGCATCCTTTGCTAAAAGTTACTCGTAGAATTGACAATGATTTTACTATAAGCAATCAGCAGTTTTATATAATTACCGGTGCAAATATGGCAGGAAAAAGTACTTTTCTTCGCACGGTTTCATTATCTATTGTAATGGCGAATATGGGTCTTCCGGTTTGTGCTCAATCTTTTTCATATTCCCCGATAAAATTAATTACCAGTATGCGAACATCCGATTCACTTACAGATAATGAGTCTTATTTCTTTTCAGAGTTAAAACGGTTAAAGTTTATAGTAGATTCGATTTATAAAGATCGGTATTTTATTGTTTTGGATGAAATTTTAAAAGGAACCAACAGCAAGGACAAAGCCATCGGGTCTAAAAAGTTTGTTAAAAAACTTGTAGCTTCCAACTCGACTGGTATAATTGCAACCCACGATTTGAGTTTATGCGCCATAGAAAATGATTTGAATCAAATAAGTAATTATTATTTTGATGCAGAAATTATCAATGACGAGCTTTCTTTTGATTATACCCTAAAAAATGGAATTTGTAAAAATATGAATGCTTCTTTTTTATTAAAAAAAATGAAAATTATTTAACCTTATGGATGTGAATTTACCCAAACCTCACCATCTTCAAAATGCTCTTTCTTCCAAATAGGTACAGTCTCCTTTAAGGTATCTATAGCGTATTGACACGCTTGAAAAGCAGCTGCTCTGTGAGCAGAAGAAACAGCAATAATTACCGGAATATCTCCTATTTTTAAATTCCCAATCGCATGGTGAATTGCAATTTTATGAATTGAAAAATTTTTAATTGCCTGTTCGGCTATTTTATACATTTCTTTAACTGCCATAGGTTCATAGGCTGAAAAGTCTAACCTTTTAACAACTTTGTTTTGGGTTAAGTTTCTAACGGTACCAACAAACAAAGCAATGCCTCCACAGGCATCATCCAAGACAAAATTATTGCAATGAACGAGGTCTAATTTATCAGAAGTTAATTTTATAGATATATTTTTATTCATTTTTAAAATCGAAAACTTTAACTAAAAATCGAGCAATTCGTAATTATTTATTTTATACTACCCACCACTAACAGGTGGAATTATAGCAACAATATCCTTATTACACAGTAAATAATCATCATCCGTATAGGTCTCATTTACGGCTAAAGAAAAATCATTTATCATATCAAATTTTGGATATTTATTCTTCAATAAAATTTTTAAATCTTCTATGTTTAATGATTCTTTTACTTCTATTTCAATCGAGTTTTTTTCAGAAATATCTCTTGCAATACCAAAAAATAAAATTTTAATGATCATTTTTTCGTCTCTTTAATTTTATACAAAAATATGAAAACTAATAACAATACAATTGTTTCATTTTGCAAAAAGATGGACGACGAAATGAAGCCGTTTTTTTAACA
>CAYPHN010000068.1:0-13214 GCA_964410265.1 uncultured Flavobacteriaceae bacterium
TTCAAGGTACTATCGCATATTGAATATGCTAATAAATTAGCAAAAGATAATTTAATTAAGTCGTATGAATATAAATATGAATTAATTAATGAGCGTAGGATTAATTTTTATGAGTATATAAAAAGATTAACAATAAATTATCAGAATAATTAAAATGAAAAAAGTTTTAATAGTTCCATCAAATACAGATTTAAATAGGGGCGACCAATCTCTTACATGGGCAAGTATTGATTTGGTAAAGTCAATATATAAAGGTAATGATGTAAAGGTTTTTCTTTATGAGAATAAAAATAAAGATAGTGAAAGAACGAACAAGCAAACAACTCAATTAGGCTATCCTTTCTTAATACGAATATTAGCTCATCCAGGAAGAAATGATACAAAGAAAGAAGTTCAATTTACCAAGATAGTTTTATTAAAATGGGGGGTAATTGCAATTTATGATTTAATTACAACCCTGTTATTATTAGCTCCTATAGAAATTCTTAATAATTTTGGAAGTTATTTGTTATCTGATGATAAAAGAAAAACCTATAAAGAGTTTCATGAATTAGATGCATTGTTTGTAAAGGGAGGAGGGTTTTTACATAGTTATGGAAGTCTGATAGACCCGTATGTCATGTATTTTCAATTGTTTGATGTAATGCTCGCTCAGAAATTAGGAATAAAAACATTTATTCTCCCAAATTCAGTAGGCCCATTAAAAAATAGATTTGCCAGAAGAATTGTTATAAATACGTTTAAAAAATGTAATAAAATATACGTACGAGAAGGTGTGTCAAACAAATTTTTAAATGAAAATAATATTTCAAATTTTCAATCACCCGATTTAGGCTTTTATTTGGCTCCTTCTAAAAAATGCTTTGTCAATTATTTGAATGAATTAGGTGTTGATTTAGAAAACCAAAAAAATATTGCGATTACTTTAAGGCCCTATAGATTTGATGGTAAGGATAATGCAGATGAATTGTATAGTTCATATCTCAAAAATATTACAACAGTAATAAATCATTTATTGAAAAATAATATAGGAGTAACGTTAGTTGCTCATACAATTGGACCTAGTGCCCATGAGGATGATAATATCCCTCTACTAGAAATTTATAATAGTAATATAAATAAAAAAGGATTAACTTTTCTACATGACATTAACCTTGACTGTAGAGATTTAGAAAAAATTTATTCTTATTATGATCTAGTCATCGGAACTCGTTTTCATTCAGTGATTTTTTCATTAAATGTAGGAACACCTTGTATTGCAATTGCTTATGGAGGTAATAAAGCAATTGGAATTATGAAAGATATGGATTTGGAAAATTATGTAGTACCTATTGAAGATCCAGATTCCGAAAAAATCATTAATTTAATTGGCTCTGTATTTAACAACCTGGAGGAATATAAATTGAAAATAAATACTTATAAAAAAACAATTACTAAAGAAAGAGAGTCTTTAGTTATAGATTTAAAAAATATTTTAAACGAATAAATTAATAGATGAGATTAATAAAGAATGTAATTTCGGTTGGTTATACAAGTTTAAGGTTTATTATCTATAAAATAATATATAATAAAAGATTCAATTATAAAGGTATACAAAGATTCTCTCCAAATACTCAAATTTTCTTTTTAGGAAAAAGTAGTATTAATTTAGGTAAATCAGTTAGTGCACATTCTGGAGTTAAAATAAGGGCAATTGGTAAAGGTAAGCTATCAATTGGAAATTATACATCAATAAATTATGGTTGTATGATTGTTGCAATGAATGATATAGAAATTGGCGAAGGAGTGGAGTTTGGACCTAATGTATTGGTTTATGATCATGATCATGATTTTAGAGCTTTAGGTGGAATAAAAGATAAAAAGTATAAAGTAGGTGTTGTTAAAATTGGCAAAAATTCATGGATTGGAGCAAATGTTGTTATTCTAAGAGGAACTATAATTGGAAAAAATTGTGTAGTTGGAGCTGGATCTATTTTATCAGGAACTTATCCGGATAATTCAATAATAACGCAAAAAAGAGAAACAATAGTTAGAGAAATAATGAAGAATTAAATTTTGAAAAAAAAAATACTTTATACTGCAACTACAGATATCCACTTATTAAATTTTCATTTACCTTATCTTCAGTGGTTTAAAACCCAAGGATATGAGGTTCATGTGGCGTGTAATGGTAATAGAGATATACCATTTGCAGATAAAAAATGGCCTTTATCAATTGGAAGAAGTCCAATAGATAGGAATAATATATCTACATATAAAAAATTAAAAAAAATTATTTCAAATAATCGCTATGAATTAATACATAGTCATACACCAATGGGTGGAGTATTAACAAGACTTGCCGCCAGAACATCTAGAAAAAATGGAACAAGAGTTTTATATACGGCTCATGGATTTCATTTTTATAAAGGGTCTTCTTTAAAAAATTGGTTATTGTTTTTCCCTATTGAATGGCTATTATCTAATATTACTGATGGAGTAATAACTATAAATAATGAGGATTATGAAGCAATAAATAGTTTAGGTTTTAGGTCAAAAGATAAGTTTAAAATAGATGGTATTGGAATAAATCCTGATAGGTTAAAATTTGGTAGTTTTGAAAATAAAATACAATTAAAAGAAAAGTTAGGTTTTAATAAAGATGATATAATTATTTTATATATCGCTGAAATGATTCCTCGAAAGAATCACTGGTTTATTTTCAAATCTATTTCTGAAATTGTAAAAAACAACTCGAACGTAAAGTTTGTATTTCTTGGTGGTTTAGCCTCAGAAGGAGAGACCTTAAAAAATTATTCTGAGAACAATGATATTGATAAAAGTGTGTTTTTTTTGGGATATCAAAAAGATATAGCAAAGTATATTTACATTGCAAATATAGGTGTTTCTTCAAGTATAGCAGAGGGGCTTCCAATTGGAATAGCCGAAATAATGACTACAGGTCTACCTGTTGTTATTTCTGATATAAGAGGGCATAATGAGTTAGTTATTCATGAAAAATCAGGTTTTTTATACAATATAAAAGATAGAGTTTCTTTTGTAAAATATGTTAATTCATTAGTTGATGATATAAAATTACGAGATCAAATTGGAGAATTGGGAGCTAAAAGGATGAATAGATATCATTTGCAAAATCCACTCAAACAGATGATTAAAATCTATAATTTTTACCTTAATAAAAATAATTTTACTTATTAGATAGATTGGTTAATGAAACAAGCCCTACTTAACAACATAAAAAACATTTACGGTTGGAAAACCAAACGAAAGATTGTGGTTATCTCAGTAGACGATTACGGGAATGTGCGTTTAAATAGTAAAAAAGCCAGAAAGAACATGGATAAGGCAGGTTTAAAAGTTTTATCAAGGTTTGATGCATATGACACCTTAGAAACCCGAGAAGATCTTGAGTTATTATTTGAAGCCTTGAACTCTGTAAAAGATAAAAATAACAAATCGGCCGTTTTTAATCCCTCTGCCTTACCCTGTAATATCAACTTTGAAGCTATGGCAAAGGATAATTATAGCAAGTATATTTATGAAAATTTACCCGAAACTTATCAGAAACTAGAAACCAAAGATATCGATGCATATAAGGGAACTTGGAAATTATGGCTAGAAGGAATAGAAAAAGGATTGATGCAACCTCAGTTTCATGGTCGTGAACATTTAAATTTAAAGGTATTTGAAGAAAAACTGCAACAAAAAGACCATGAAGTACTCACTGCCTTACAAAACAGATCTTATACAAGTATTTCCAATTCAGGTTATGCGTCAATAAGTATTTCAGCAGCTTATGAATTTTGGAAATTCAATGAAAATGAGAAATTTAAAGATGTAATTCAAGATGGATTAAATCAATTTGAAAAAGTATATGGTTATCGATCTACGCATTTTAATCCACCAGGTGGTAGAGAGCATCCTGTTATCCACCAATATTTAAAAGAGTCTGGAATAAATTATTTAGATACACCTTTGGTAAAGAACGAACATCAAGGGGAAGGAAAGTATAAAAAAATAATCAATTATACGGGTAAGAAAAATCATTTGAGGATGACTTATCAGGTTAGAAATGTAGTTTTTGAACCAACCCATGATAGAGGTTTTGATTGGGTAAATTATGCTTTTAAACAGATTGAGGCAGCTTTTCGCTGGAATCGCCCTGCAATCATCAGCTCTCACCGGGTAAATTTTTGTGGGCATATTGATCGGAAAAATAGAGAAACTGGTATCTCTGCTTTAAAAGAACTGCTAAAAAAAATTGTTCACAAATGGCCTGAAGTAGAGTTTATGAGCTCTGTGGAATTGGGGGCGTTAATGGATAAAGATAAAAGAAAAAAGAGTCAAGAAAAAGAATAAAGGTTATATAGAAAAACGAAATGATCTTTCTAAACGATTGTTTGATTTTGCTGTAAGAGTAATAAAACTTCTTCGTAAACTACCTAATAATCATGAATACAGTGTTATACGATATCAATTAATAAAAAGCTCATCTTCTTCTGGAGCAAACTATGAAGAATCTCAAGCTGGTACTTCAAGAGCAGATTTTAATAATAAAGTTAGAATTGCACTTAAAGAAAAACGTGAATCCAATTATTGGTTAAGATTGATTCATGCTACTTTAGAAAGTAAATCTTTTGATTTTGAAGAGTTGAACTTTTTAATTGAAGAGTCCAATGAACTTTCAAAAATACTTGGTGCAATTGTTAATAAAACCCAAAAAGATAGACGTTAATAATAATATGAATCAAGATTTACTTTTCTCTTTTATCTTTAGTCTTTAATCTTTAGTCTTTATACTATAAGAAATGGTTATTAGAAAAAGATGCTTTATTTTAAATGATTAACTTTGTAATAAGTATAAAAATTTATAAAAATGAATATTGAGGCAAGAAAAATACAATTTGTACAAGAGTTTTTGAAACTTAAAAATGAGGAGATTGTTGCTCATTTACAAAATATTTTGAATATTGAAGTTTCAAATCCTCTGGAACGTTTTTCTGTTGAAGAGTTTAATAAAAGGGTTGATAAATCTGAAAATGATTTTAAAGCAGGAAGAATAATCGAAAATTCTAGTATTAAAGCAAAATATTTGTGAAGAGAAATAGAATAATCTGGTCAGAGTTTGCCAGTAAACAGCTCGACAATATTTTTGATTACTATAAAAAAGAGTTAGTCTAACTGTATCGCTTAAAATTATTCAATCTATTATTATAGATATCGAAAAACTTGAGAGTAATCCTTTAATAGGTAAACATGAAGAACTTCTTAAAGATAGAAAACCGAAATATAGAAGTTTGATTTCTAAAAATTATAAAATAATCTACACAATCGATGACTCAAATCAAATAATAAAAATTTATGATATATTTGATACTCGTCAGAATCCTAAAAAGATTATCAAAAATAAATAGTAAAAGATTTAAGATAAAACCGTTCTCTCTGATTATTTCATATTTTTCTTAGTCTTTAGTCTTTAGTCTTTAGTCTTTAGTCTTTTCTCTTTTCTCTTTTTTCTTAAGATTTATGTACAAACAATTCCTAAAAAGAATCTTCGACTTCTCCCTTAGTCTAATCATCATTTTACTTATCTTTCCGATACTTATCGTCATTACAGTTTTGCTATATTTTCAAAACAAAGGCACTCCTTTTTTCTTACAGGAACGTCCCGGGAAAAATGAAAAAGGGTTTAAAATTATTAAATTTAAAACCATGACAGATGAAAAGGACAAAAACGGCAATATGCTACCCGATATGCAAAGAATGACGAGCTTGGGCAGTTTTGTAAGAAAATGGTCATTAGATGAATTACCGCAGCTGGTCAATGTGCTTAAAGGTGATATGAGTCTGGTTGGCCCTAGACCCTTGTTGTTCAAGTACATCCCTTTATACTCAAAAATTCAGCTGCGTCGTCATGAGGTAAGACCAGGTATAACTGGCTGGGCACAGGTAAACGGTAGAAATAGTATTTCATGGACAAAGAAATTTGAACTGGATGTGTATTATGTGAACCATCTTTCATTTTTGTTGGATATTAAAATCTTATGGATGACCTTTTTAAAAGTAATACAAAGAGATGGGGTGAATCAAAGTGAAAACCGACCAATGAGACCTTTTAATGGGAAAAATTAAAATGATTAAACGAATAATATACTTAGCCTACTATTTTAAAAAGTTAGATAGAAACATATTCCATAAAATGTTTAACTATGTAGTTGAAAAGCATAATGTATCAAAAACAAAACTATGGTATGATATTCTTTTATCTTCATTAAAATATAACATATCATTGCAGGAATATTTTCTGTTTCATTTTTATAAGATTTCAAATAAAGAAAAAGAAACATTTGCGGGAACAGGGTATATGTATGAATATCAATTGCTCATGAATCCAATATCATCAAGAAAAATTTTGGAAGATAAATTGATTTTTTTAAAAGAATATGCTCCATTTATTCATCATAATTATTTGTCTATTGATGATGTTAAAGAAAATGGAGAAATATTAAATAAAATATTGCAAAATAAATCAGATAAAATTGTTTTTAAAAACTCCAAAGGGCAATGTGGTATTGGTATTGAAGTTCGTAACACTAATGATTTTAAAATGGATACAGTATTATTCAGATTAAAAGAAACAGGAAATGATTTTGTAGAAGATTTTGTGCAACAGCATGATAGTTTAAATAAACTTTCTCCATCAGGTTTAAATACAGTTAGAATTATTACCCAACTAAATAAAGATGACAAAGTAGAAATTTTAGGTGCTCGCTTAAGAATAACCATTAATTCTTCAATAGATAATCTGGCTGCAGGTAATATTGCAGCTCCGATAAATGAAGAAACAGGTATTGTTAATGGCGTTGGTGTATATAGTGATATCACAAAAGTTGATGAAGAAATACATCCGGTAACAGTTGTAAGAATTGAGGGTTTTCAAATTCCTTTTTGGAAGGAGTCACTTCAAATGGTAAAAGATGCAGCTATTCTACATCCACAAAACAGATCCATAGGTTGGGATGTTGCGATAACCAATAATGGTCCCGAATTAATCGAAGGAAATCATGATTGGTGCAAGTTATTATGGCAATTACCTGTTAAAAAAGGTTTAAAACCTATATTAGAAAAGTATAAAATAGAGTATATTATTTGAAATAATAAATAAATTTAGTTTATTAAATATACCATGATTTTTTTATTTCGTTTTTTCGTCATTTAAAAAAATGAAAGTTTAAATAAAATTAAATAATGAAAATACTAATCACTGGAGTAGGTGGTCCCACCCCGCGTAGTTTTGCAATAGCTTTAAAAAAATACAGTAAATATGCTAATTATCAGTTGTTTGCTACAGATATCAACCCTTTGTCTATAGGTTTATATCAAAAGGATTTGTTTGAAAAATCGTATATAATTCCAAAAGCAGCTGATCCCAATTACTGGGAGGTAATAGAAAAAATTGTAAAAGAAAATAATATTGAATTTGCGGTAATCAATCCCGAATTAGAGGTAATAGAATGGAGTAAAAGACAAGAGTTAGGTAAATTGCCTTGTAAAGTATTGTTGCCAGACGCTGTGCTTTCTGATTTATTTGTAGATAAGGCTAAAATGACGGACTTGTTAAAAGATGAAGATATTGTACCACCATCTGTAGAATTTCAACGTGATGAGATAAACCTTAAACCAATATTTGATAAGTTAGGCAACGGTTTTTGGGTACGGAGTTCATCTGGTACCAGTGGATTAGGTTCGCTTAAAATAAATTCAGAAAAAGATTTAAAAAACTGGATAACTATTAACCCAACCGTAGATACCTTTTTAGCCAGTAAATTTTTACCAGGAAGAAATTTAGCCTGTAAGATGTTATACTATAACGGTAAATTGTTAAGAGCAGCAGTTGGAGAAAGAGTAAATTATATTATGGCTAAAGTGGCTCCATCAGGGATAACAGGAAATACTTCTTTTGGTAGGTTGTTAAATGATAAGCATGTATTTGAAGAATCTAAAAGAGCGATGGATTTTATGTTTAAAACTACCGGAGCAATAAAGCATGGTTTTTTTACGGTTGATTTAAAAGAAGATGAAAATGGCAAACCTTATATTACTGAGGTCAATGTTCGCCATGTGGCATTTAATCAAATGTTCGCTCAAGCTGGAGCTAATTTTGCAGAAGACACGATGCGACTTTTAAATAATGACCCAACTTTTGATAGAACATTTAAATTGTATGAATTTGAAAAAGATTTGATTTTTTTAAGAGATGTAGACAGTTTGCCGGTTTTGATGAAGGAGAGTAATCTTTTAAAACCCGAGTCTTAAATCAATTGAGAGACTCTCTTTTACAAGAAAACAACATCACTTCAATTAAAATTCTTAAAACTGTCATTCCCGAGCCACCAGAAATCTTAAACAATATTTCTTATACTTATATATGTTCCTAGAAGCTAAAAGAAGGATGTTTTTTAGTAAGCATCAAAATTAATACTTTTATATATTTGTTAAAAATGAAATAAGTGAAAGAAATTCGTTGGAAATATAGATTTGATAATTTTAGCAAGGCAATTGATGTTTTAAAAAGAAGTCTTGAAATTGAAAAACCATCTGAAGTAGAAAGGGGTGGTATCATTCAGTTTTATAAAATGGCTTTTGAATTGGCTTGGAAAACAGTTAAAGATTATTTGGAAGAAGAAGGTTTTGAAATAAAAAGCCCTAGATCGGCCATTAAACAAGGAATAAAAACAGAGTTATTAGATAATTCTTATGATTGGATTGATGCCTTGGAGGATAGAAATTTAACCGCTCATACATATAATGAAAAGACAGCGATAAAGGTATATGAATCAATAAAAAATAAATATTTCCCTATTTTAATTTCACTTTATGATAAACTTAGTAAAGAACTGTGATGCATATGGTTTAAGAGAAAGAGATATTAAGAATATCATTACGACTCTAAATAAATTTTCTGAAATTGAGTCTTCCAAAATATTCGGATCTAGAGCAAAAGGGAATTATAAAAAAGGCTCAGATATTGATATTGCAATTTAGGGTAAAAGGATTACTTATGACATTGTACGACAAATTTCAATGCAATTAAATGAACATCTTCCAATTCCTTATATGGTAGATGTTGTTGATTATACACATCTTGATAAAGAAACACTAAAAAAGCATATAGATGTTTTTGGTAAAATTATTTATAAGAGGGAAGAGTAAATAACAAGGAGACCCCCACTAACTAGTCTAGTGGGTCACAAGCTTCGTGAAAAGGATTTCTTTCTATTATTCGATGTCATTCCCGTTCCCATGAAAATGGGAAACTCATGATACTAAACGGAACAACATATTATACGCATTGTACAAAACTACCCACCAATACTTCGTATACATTCTTGCCAGTAAAAAGAATAGCGTTTTATACATAGGAGTAACAAATGACCTCGAAAGAAGATTAAAAGAACATAAAAATAAAACAGTTAAAGGGTTTACCAGTAGATACAATGTTGATAAGTTAGTGTATTTTGAAAAATTCTCTGATATTAATGAAGCTATAAAAAGAGAAAAAAGATTAAAAAAGTGGAATCGGCAATGGAAGATTGATTTGATTGAAAAAGAGAATGCAGAGTGGAAGGATTTGGCTGAGGGCTGGAAAAATAAACTAATTGAAGATAAAGGGTTGTAGTCAAAGACCCCCGTTTTCACGGGGATGACAGTCTTACACTAGAGTCTCTATTGTACAATGTCATTCCCCTGAAAAGGGGAAACTCATGATACTAAACGAAACAATAATAAGATTCCCGCTTTCGCGGGAATGACAAAATAAAAACAAATGAAACTAGATATCATCGCCGGCGCTCGCCCCAACTTTATGAAAATAGCGCCCATCATTGCAGCGTTAGAAAAAGTAAGTGATAAAATACAATATCGTTTGATTCATACCGGCCAACATTATGACAAAAAAATGTCGGGGTCCTTTTTTGAACAATTAGGTATTCCCGAACCTCATGTAAACCTCGAAGTAGGAAGTGGTACGCAAGCCGAACAAACCGCACGCATCATGGAGCGTTATGAAGCTTTGCTTCTCGATCGTTATACTAAGGATGAAGCTCCCTTCTCCTTTAGGAGAGGGGCTGGGGGAGAGGTTTTTTCAGGTATGTCAGACTGGGTTTTAGTCGTAGGTGACGTAACCTCAACCATGGCTTGTAGCATCGCGGCTAAAAAATTAGGTGTAGGTGTAATTCATGTTGAGGGAGGTATCCGTTCTAATGATATTACCATGCCCGAAGAGATCAACCGCATGGTAACTGATGCTATTACCGATATTTTTTATACCACCAGTGAAGTTGCCAACGAAAATTTACGAAAACTTGGCCATGAAGAAAGTAAAATTAGATATGTAGGTAATACAATGATTGATACCTTGCTAAAAAATATGTCACGATTTATAAAGCCTAAAGCATGGAGTGATTATCAATTGAAAGAAAAAAAATATTTTGTAATGACACTGCATCGTCCTGCAAATGTTGATGAAGAACAACAATTAAAGAATTTAATTGATGAGATCGTTAAAGGTGCAAAAGGAATGCCTATTATTTTCCCGGTACACCCGCGTACAGCTAAAATGTTAAAAGGAATTGGTATTGAGGCTGATAATTTACATATGATAGAGCCTTTGGGCTATTTAGAATTTAATTATTTGGTTAAAAATTCTTTTGCCGTTATTACGGATTCCGGCGGAATTACAGAAGAAACCACCGTAATGAAAGTGCCATGTATGACACTTCGAGATAATACAGAACGCCCGGAAACGATTACTATTGGAACAAACGAATTGGTAGGAACCAATCCCGATAATATTGCACCCTACATGGAAAAATTACATGCTGGTGATTGGAAAGTTGGTGAAATACCTTATTTATGGGATGGGAAGACGAGTGAGAGGATTGTGGAGGATATGTTAAGAATTGGTTCTTAATAATGTTTGAAAATGCGATTATGAGATCCCCGCCTGCGCGAGGATGACAGACTTCCACAAGAGACTATTTTGTACGAAGTCATTCCCGCGCAAGCCTGTCATTCCAGTGCAGGACTGTCATTCCCGCGCAGGCGGGAATCTCAATCAACCTTCCCTAATCATGTACAAAACCACTCACCAATACTTAGTATACATACTTGCAAGCAAAAAGAATGGTGTTTTATACATAGGAGTAACAAATGACCTCGAAAGAAGGATCTTTGAACATAAAAATAAAATAGTAAAAGGGTTTACAAGCAGATATAATGTAGATCAATTGATGTATTTTGAAAAATTCACAAACATCAATGAAGCCATCAAAAGAGAAAAGCAATTAAAAAAATGGAATAGACAATGGAAGATTGATCTGATTGAAAAGGATAATCCTGAATGGATGGATTTGTCTGATGGCTGGGGAAATAGACTAGACATTGATTAAGGGAAAAGCGTAAGATTCCCGCCTGCGCGGGAATGACAACTACCGATGAATGTTCCTTAGTACGATGTCATTCCCACGAAAGTGGGAAACCTATGATGCAAATACAAATGATTATAAATTATGCAAAAAAAAATCTACCTCTCCTCACCACACCTCACCGGTGAAGAACAAAAATACGTAAAAGAAGCCTTTGATACCAACTGGGTAGCCCCTTTGGGCCCAAATGTTAATGGTTTAGAAGATGATATTTGTAAATATACAGGCAGTAAAGCATGTTCGGTTTTAAGTTCTGGAACAGCCGCTATTCATTTGTCATTAATTATGTTAGGTGTAGAGGAAGGTGACGAAGTACTGGTTTCTACTTTTACATTTTCTGCAACGATAAATCCTATTCGATATCAAAAAGCCATTCCAATACTTATTGATTCTGAAAAAGACACCTGGAATATGAGTCCGGAATTATTAGAGGAAGCAATCAATAACAGAATAGCCAAAGGCCAAAAGCCAAAAGCCATTATCTTAGTCCACCTATACGGTATGCCTTCTAAAATGGAGGAGCTCATGGCTGTTGCCAATAAGTATGACATTCCGGTAATAGAAGATGCCGCCGAAGCTATTGGAGCAACCTACCAAGGCAAAGCTATGGGTACTTTTGGTGAATTGGGTGTATTTTCCTTTAATGGCAATAAAATTATAACCACTTCTGGTGGAGGTGCTTTGATTTCTGATAAACCAGTTTATATTAAAAAAGCAATTTTTTTAGCAACACAAGCACGAGATGAAGCAGCCCATTACCAACATTCACAAATCGGTTATAATTATAGAATGAGTAATATACTTGCCGGAATTGGTCGCGGACAAATGGAAGTGCTAGATGATAGGGTGAAAGCGCGAAGAAAGGTTTTTAAATTTTATAAAAAGGAACTTAAAGCGTTTGATAATATCACTTTCGTGGAAGAACCTAAAGGGTATTATGCCAATAGGTGGTTAACAACTATTTTAACCGATAGTTTTAAAACTCGCGAAAAAATTAGATTGGCGCTTGAAAAAGAAAATATCGAATCTCGTCCACTATGGAAACCTATGCATTTGCAACCCGTTTTTCAAGAATTTCCAGCCTATACAGATGGTACCTCTGAAGACCTCTTCACCCGTGGATTGTGTTTACCGAGTGGTTCTAATTTAAGTAAGCAGGATTTGGAAAGAGTGGTTGAGGGGATTAAGAATGCTGTTTAAATTACCACCCCGCCTACGGCACCCCTCCTAGAAGGAGGGGAAATTAATAGTTTATCATAAACATCATTTTGAAAAATAATATTCCCCTCCTCCTAGGAGGGGTGGCTCTGCCGCAGGCAGAGACGGGGTGGTTTAAAATACACAACACGAAATGCTATACCAAAACCAGAGACGGGGTGGTTTAAATTACTATTATACAAATCAAACAACAATTGCCGAATAAACCAAATCACAATAAAAAATCACTAAAAAACTACCGTAAAGACTTACGTAATAACCAAACAAGTGCCGAAACAAGGTTATGGATGTTACTAAAGAATAAGCAATTAGAAGGCCGAAAATTTAGAAGACAGCATAGTATCAATAATTTTATAGTTGATTTTTACTGCCCAAGTGAGAAATTAGTAATTGAACTAGACGGACAAGTTCATTATAACCCTATTGCTGAACATCAAGATTATAAGCGAGATAATATATTATATGACTATCGGATTCTCTACACCTTGTTTTCCCATTTACAAGAAACAG
>CAYPHN010000069.1:0-4201 GCA_964410265.1 uncultured Flavobacteriaceae bacterium
AAATGGTTTGGCTTCGATATGGATACCTTTTTGATGTAATAATTCAAAAATATCCCTAGCAGAATGGCCAGTAGCAAGAATTATTTTTTTTGCATTAATGGTATCTCCTTTTTGTGTTTTAATGCCATTTACTTCATTGTTTTTAATGAGAATATCCGTAACTCGAGTGTTAAATAAAACAAGGCCACCATAATTTATTATCGTCTCTCGAATTGCCTGAATAATTTTTGGTAATTTATTGGTTCCGATATGAGGGTGGGCATCAATGGCAATATTTTTTGTTGCTCCATGCGCAATTAATAGGGATAAAATATTATTTACATCTCCTCTTTTTTTCGATCTGGTATAAAGTTTACCGTCAGAATATGTACCTGCACCACCTTCGCCAAAGCAATAATTAGAATCTTCATTTACAATATGGTTTTTAGTGATTGCCACTAAATCTCTTCGGCGATCTCTTACATTTTTACCTCTTTCAATTACAATGGGTTTGAATCCTTTCTCAATCAATTTTAAAGCGGCAAATAATCCGGCAGGACCGGCACCAATTACAATAACCTCTTTGGCATTGCTAACATCACCATATTTTGGTAGGTCTACTTTTTTATCAATAAATTCCTCTTTGGTAAAAACTCGTACACTTAAATTTATTTTGATATTTTTTTGACGAGCATCAATAGATCTTTTTAAAATTTCTACATGATTAATATCACGCTTGTCTATCCTGTTTATTTTTGCAACAAATAGCTTTAAAAGTTCCTGATCTTGAGCAACCTTTGGTTTTACCTGAAATTGAAATTCTTGTTGCATTGTTTAACCTTTTTAACCTTGAGTTTATTAGCAATATAACTATAAATCTATATGAAAAAATTCCAAATCAAACCAAATCGAACTGTGAAATCTCGATATGGATAAGTTGGTGCTGAATAATAATTATTTTCGCCAAAACTCGAATTAAAATGTTCTAATTTAAAATATACACGCATGGTTCTCACCTTTATATTAACAAAAAAATCCAATAAAGGAAAGCCTCCATATTCTCGATTATTTTGAAGATAGAACTCTGAAATTACAGGGTTGTAAGTATTCATATAATATTTACTAAAATAACTAAATGTTACCCCGGTTTGTATAAATAATGGTTTGCCTTTAAATATATAATTTGAGTAATAAAAAGTATTTCGAGTAATAAAATCAGGCACATTCAAAACATTTGCTCCAGCAGAAACATTTTGATAAATAAATTGATTGTCTAAAGCGAAATGTCCAAATTTAATTTCTTTACTGAGTTTAAGTTTTAAATAATTAACAGTTTCAGATGCTTGTACAGGTTTAGTTTGTTCTCCTGGATTTGGTGCATCAAAGTAAGTGTAATTGTTAATATTTGTAATTTCAACAGAAGCATAAATCCATTTTTTGGCATCTATTTCAAAATTAAGGCCATTCATGTCTTCATTTTTAAAATTATTTTGCCAATTGAAGGCCTTATACGAACTTTGATTTAATAAAAAATTAAAATTTGGTGATTTGCTATTTCGAAATACACCCGCATGGAACCTAACTAAACTGTCTTTAACAAAACTTGCTTTCGCCGAAATATTATGTCCATTAAGGTTGCCACTTATGTTTGTAGAAGCATCAATATTTAAATTAATTTTTTTTAATTTTGTATTCCATTCTCCTCCAACCGCTATAATATTGCCATTAAGATTTGAGTCAATAAATCCATCATCCGAAATTAAAATACTATTATAGCTATAATTGTAGTTAAAATTGTTGACTTTAAATTTTACCTCACCTAGAGTAATAGGTGAATTAAGAGATAAATATACCTCATTGAATAATTTCGAGTATTTTAATTTATCATTTATTTCAAAGGTAAAAGCATCTCCAAAAATAGGGTTGGCACTTTCTTGTTGGTATTCATAATTTTTCCTTTCGTAGTTAAAAACATGACCTATAATTAAACCAGATGGAATTCTTTTTAAACTATCATTTTTAGTCCAAATTTTATAATTGTGATCAAAATAGTATCGATTTCCTCTCAAGGTACTTTTGGCATCTGTAAAATTGGTAACCAATCGATTTCTATCGTTAAAATTGGGGTCTCCGTTTTCAAAATCTTCTATGGATTCATCTGTTAAACCACCATTTTGATCGTTATTTAAATCTTGAGCTACCAAATGTGTTCGAATATTATATCGATTATTTTTGGTGTGATAGTTAAGTGTAACTCTGGCATTACCATGATCACTTAAGGAATTACGGTAGATACCTAATGAGCGCATACCTTTAAAAGCGATCGAAGCATTGAGTTGTTCTGAGGTGTTAAAAGTGAAAAAACCATCAAATATCTGGCCTTGCTCCATTCCAGTCCTATACATTAACTGGGTGGTAGGTGTTGGTACGTAAAAATACTTAACATCTTCAACTTCGTAAAAATTGAAATGTTGGGCTCGAGCTCCAATTTTGGGAATTAAAGTATTATTAGAAAAAGTATAGGCCAAGTTGTTAAAAGTTTGCCCTTGGTTAGCAAAAGCTATTAATTCTAAATTATCTTTTCTAATATAATTAAAGCTATAATCTTTTTTAATGTTTAGTGTTGTGTCAATAAAAGTAGTGTCATTTTTATAATCAATTATTTTATAATCTTTAAAGAATGTTTTACCACTTAGTTTGATTTTTATTTCTTTAGTGTTTATTCTTGTAGTGTCATCAACATTTTCAACAAATTTATTGTCTAAACTTGGGAATCCTCCTCTGTCTATTTGCGCTACAGCGGAAAGCCCAAAACACAATAAAAATAATACCGTTAAATATTTAGTCATGAAAATATTAATTGATGACAAAGGTAAAATTTTTGACCAAATAATATGAATTGAATTTGAAAGAGTATTCGTATTTTTGAATTGATTTATTAAGATGTTAAAATTACAATTTTCAAAACAAGAATTTGAAGCCGGAACGGATGAAGCGGGTAGAGGTTGTTTGGCAGGCCCTGTAGTTGCTGCTGCTGTAATTTTGCCTCAAAAATTTAAGCATGAATTACTAAATGACTCGAAGCAGTTAACTGAAAAACAAAGACTTTTATTAAAACCAATAATTGAAAAAGAAGCCTTGGCATTTGGGGTTGCTTATGTTTATCAAGAAGAAATTGACGCAATTAATATTTTAAATGCTTCCATTTTAGCCATGCACAAATCATTAGATAAACTAAAAGTTACACCAAATTTTATTATTGTTGATGGAAATAAATTTAAAGACTATAAAGATATTTCTCATCAAACCATTGTCAAAGGTGATAGTAAATATTTAAGTATTGCAGCTGCATCAGTCTTAGCCAAAACTTACCGAGACGCGTATATGAAAAATATACACAATGATTTTCCAAACTATAACTGGATAAAAAATAAAGGATATCCAACCAAAGAACATCGGCAAGCGATAAAAGATCACGGAGTTAATCTACACCATCGAAAAACATATAAATTGTTGGAAAGCCAATATGCGCTAAAGTTATAAAATGTATTATATTTGTTGTTTTTAGAAATATGTCTTATATTTGAAGACAAAAGTCTTATAATATGTTGTCAAAAAAACAAGAATATAAAAATTTTCAAAAAGATGTAAATACTTTAGTGAAAGATGTAGCCACCATATATCGCTCAGTTAATATCAAAAAAAATATGACTTATAAAGATTTTTTAAATGATAAATTACTTATTGTTCATTCTATTAGAAAGGGCATAAGATATTCTTTTTTTAATAAAATAAAACAAACAGCACCTTTTACAGATTTAGATTGGTCTAACTTTTTAAATATATCTACCAAATCGTTACAACGGTATAAAAATGAATCCAATTATATTTTTAAACCTATCCATTCCGAAAAAATCATTGAACTCGCCGAAGTAGTAGTTTTTGGCAACGATGTTTTTGATAATATTCAAAATTTTTATAGTTGGTTAAAATCCCCTTCCATTACATTTGATAATATGACTCCTATTGAATTATTAAAAGATTCTTATGGTAAAGAAATGGTTATGGAAGAATTAAATCGAATAGATCACGGTGTATTTGTTTAAGTAAATAGTTATGCGAATATTTAGATTGTCGCGTAAAAAATACGCTTCAGAATTATCAGGAATAGGAGCTTCAAAATCTGGAAACAGATGGAATTCAAGAGGGACAGAAATTATTT
>CAYPHN010000069.1:4260-13061 GCA_964410265.1 uncultured Flavobacteriaceae bacterium
GCCAATAGTAGAGCCTTGGCTATGGCAGAAGTTTCTGTACACATTAGTTTGACAACTTTACCTAGGGATTTTATGATGATGGAAATAGACATTCCCAAAAATATAAGCATTGCCATACTAGATAAAAAAGAACTTCCCGAACGATGGAATGATTTTCCACACAGGAATGAAACTCAGAAAATTGGAGATAATTTTATTCTAAATAATAAGCATTGTTTATTAAAAGTTCCTTCGGCGGTTGTTAAAGGTGATTATAATTATTTAATAAATCCACATCATAAGGATTTTATAAAAATAAAAATTCACCATATTTCTATATTTCCTTTCGATAAAAGAATATTTAAAGATTAAGAAACCAGTAGAGTTTTAAAAAATTTATTTTTCTGTATTATTTTTGGTGTGGTCTGCTCTAGCATCACCCACATCATCCATCATAGGTCCTTGTTCAATTTTTCTCCAATCAATAGTTTTGTGGTATTTTTTCATAGACAATTCAGCATCAAAAATACGGCTATCATGGCGCTCAAGTGTATAGGGTGTGAAATCTGGTTTATCTGTGAAAAAATCTTGTAATAACGAGGCGGTTACATCAAAATGATTGACATAAGGTACATTTAAAATATTGTACATAGTTTTAAGTATAGACCCAAAATTAGCATGTGTATGCGATACATAACCTTTTCTAACATAAGGCCCAGCCATCATCAAAATTGATCGATGTGCATCGATGTGATCAACACCACCTTGAGGGTCATCTTCTGTAATGATCACCAGCATATTTTTCCAGTATTTGGTTCTGGATAAAAAATGCAATACTCTACCAACAGCAAGATCATTGTCAACCATAAAAGACTGTCTGTACGGATAACCATCTTCTGGTCTTATTCCTGCACCGTGATCATTAGGTATCATCATGGAAATAAAAGGAGGCATTTCTTCAGTACCATCAATCCATTTTTTTGTAAACTCTTTTTCAAATTGATCCATTCTATATTGATCTGGAATAGACATGTTATATCCCGCATAATTATGACTTGTTCTTTTGAATAATGCATTTTGCATCGGAATCATTACTCCGTGTGCCGCACCGGTATTTGTGTCATACCATTCTTCTCTTTGATACCCTTGTTCATTGGCTTGCCCGAAATTATAAAACTCTACATTGCTTCTTTCCAAAGCTTCCCATAATCCACCAATTTCGGCATAATCTTCGGGGTCAACACTTCCAATAGTTTTTGGAAATCTTCGTCCGGGAGCATCTGAAAATGGCATCGCTGTTTTACTTGTGCTAGCATTCGCCTCAACCCATTCATTCGGAATTACCCCAACCAACCAATGATGTCCATGTATGGATGCATCACTGTCACAATAATAATTATCTGAAAATGCAAATTGCTTGGCTGCTTTTATATGGTTTGGAGAAATTTTAAGATTGGGAAAATCTTTTTGTATAGAATCTGGTAAGGTATATGTGTTGTTAACACCATATCGTGCAAGGGTGCTATCTCCTGCAGCTCCTTTTAGTTGACCGAAAATTTCATCGTAAGTCCTATTTTCTTTAGTAATATATACAATGTGTTTTATTGGGCTTTGTCTTAAACCAGGTAAAGGTGGTAAAGGATTTTTTTCATCATCAACAATAGTTGACTCAATAAATGTATTGTTAATTGAAGTTTTGGTGTAAGCTGCTAACACTTCACTTGTAGGTATTTTAACCTTTTGAAAACTACCTAATTGAATGGTTCCAATATAAGTACCCAAATGAGTTTTAACAAAATTTTGACCTCCATTAGGTCCAGCACCTAAACCTCTACAAGTAATAATATAAATATCTTTTTCGTCTTTTGATAATTCAACTCTGGTAGGCCCCCAACCTGATGGAATCAATCCTTTTGTGGTTCTCGATGGTATATCAATTACGGCTACGGCATTAAACCCCAAAAGGGCTACATACAAAGTTTTTTCATCTTTACTCATGGTGATACCAAATGGCAACAAGCCCCTTAAATTGTCTATGCGTTTATCTACCTTAATGGGTATATGACCAACAATTTTTTGATTTGTATGATCGATTATGGTAATATTATCATTGGTGGCATTAGTAACATAAGCAAATTGCTTGCCTACAGCAATAGAATTTGGGCTGGCACCTCCTACAACTTCTGCATCATCTACGGTTTGCCCTATTTGATGACCCGTTTTAAATTTACTGATTACTTTGTTTTTATCGAGATCTATTGTAAATACACTCATAGCATCAGGGTGTTTTGGGCTACCTAAACCAGGTATTTGTTTTCCCTCCACTAAAGTTCCTTTGATGGACTCGGGGGTGTTATCGCCATATGGGTGATGAGAAATCATTAAATCATCTATGTTTTCCGGTGTGGCACCAACGATAAGTGGGTAAGAATAAACCCCAACGTTGGCAACGAGAGCTTGTTTTTTATCTGGGCTAATCGCTATACCAAAAGGTTGTCTACCTACCGGAATAGAAGCAGTTAATTTATTGGTACTTAGATCTAAACGAACCATTCTAAAATTTGCTCTATCAAGAACCAGTAACTCGTTTTTATCTTGATTTAACATTAGGTCTGACGTAAAACTATCTTGATAATCAATACCTTTTACCTTGCCGTTGAGTGAGATAGAATCTACTTTTTTAAAATTTTCAACATCATATACAATTACTGCACCTGTGTCACCTCCACTTAAATAAACCTTTTTAGAATCTTTAGAAAATGCAACTCCTAAGAAAGACCCTTTGTATAATGGAGAACTTATTTTACCATCATAACTTGGTACTCGAACCGCTTTTAAAGAGTTGAGGTTAATTATTGTAAATACACCATCATGCAGTGTTATTGCTTTTTCACCGTTTGGAGAAATGGCCATACCGTAAGGATCGTTACTAATACGTATTTGTTCCCCAACAGGGGTAGCATATCTGCCACTAGGTAAAACAGATATACCATTAATATTGATTTTGCAAAACTCATTTTTTCCTGGAACCTGTAATATTTTTACTTTTTTTACAGGATTACTACATTGGATAAAAAAAGAGGCTAATAAGACAAGGGTAGTTAAATTATTAAGGTTCATAAGGATGATTTATTAGTTGATAAATAAAAGATTATCAAATCTACAAAAAAGTGATAGCATCAATATGTTATTTCTTATTAAAATATAGTGAAATATTGTATTTAAATCTTATTTTTCAAACGCATTTTAATCGGTCAATAAATAAGACTTTGCTAATTTTGTATATATTTCAATTTGATTTTTAATCCATTTTTTATCATAACCCAATTCTTCTGCTACAATTTTAGCAACGTCATTAACCATGGCAATACTAGCTCTTGCATCTAAAAATAAAGCCCTAACTCTTCTGGCCAAAACATCTTCAACATTTCTTGCCATTTCATGCCTTACAGCCCAAAGAACTTCGGCTTTAACATAGGGTAAATTAGGATGTAATTGCTCACCCAATTCTGGATTTTCATTGATTAATTTTAATAATTTAATTCTGTCTGAACCATAGATATACATATGATCATTATAATCTACATGTTTTACATAACCGTGGATTGACATATTTTTAGTAACGCATTTGCTTTCTTCTAGCCCTGCAATTAAAATTGCCTTGTCTATCGTGTCTTCAGCCATTTTACGATAGGTGGTCCATTTGCCACCTGTTATGGTAACTAACCCAGATAATGAAACAATTAATTTATGACTTCTAGAAATTTCTTTAGTCTCTTTTTTATCACTGTCTTCAGGAGCAGCCAAAGGTCTTAACCCGGCAAAAATGCTTAAAACATCTTTTCGTGTTGGGTCTTTTTTTAGATATTGTGCAGCTGTTTTTAAAATGAATTCAATTTCTTCATCCAAAGCTTGAGGTTCCAAACTGTGCTCGTCAAGTGGTGTATCGGTTGTACCTAAAATAACTTTACCATGCCATGGAACCGCAAATAATACTCGGCCATCAGAAGTTTTAGGAATCATAATTGCAGCATCACTTTGTAAAAATGATTTATCTAAAATAATATGAACACCTTGACTAGGTCTGATAATTTTTTTTGCGTTTGGGTCATTCATTTTTAAAATATCATCTACAAAAACACCTGTTGCATTGATAACCGACTTACTTTTAATTTCAAATGATTCACCACTCTCCATATCTTTTGCAACCACACCGCATATCAAGTCATCATTATCTTTGAGTAAATTAATTACTTTAAAATAATTAAGGGCTACGCCATCATTCTCAATAATAGATTGGGTAAGGTTTATCGCTAGCCTTGAATCGTCAAACTGACCATCATAGTAAATCACACCTCCAATTAAATCTTTTTCATCTAAGTTTGGTATGGCTTTTAGGGTTTCTTCTTTTGAAATTTTTTCTGAAGAACCCAGTCCTAGTTTTCCTGACATCATATCATAAACTTTCATTCCTATAGTAAAAAACGGACCTGACCACCAGGTGTAATTAGGAATTATAAATTTTTGATTTTTAACCAAATGCGGAGCATTTTGCCTGAGTAAGCCTCTTTCATGTAAAGCTTCTAAAACCAACGATATATCACCTTGGGCTAAATATCGTACACCTCCATGAACCAATTTAGTACTTCTACTTGAAGTTCCCTTTGCAAAATCTGATTGCTCTAATAAAAGCGTCTTAAACCCCCTTGTAGTTGCATCGAGTGCTGTTCCTAAACCAGTAGCGCCACCTCCAATAACCAATACATCCCATATTTTATTTTGTGATTTTTTTAGCTTTAGAAGCATTTGATCTCTATTCATTTATTGAAAATTTAGTATCATATCCAAATATAAGTTAAATAATAATATTATTTATGTAATTTTATTCACCTTAAAAAGATGTATTTAAAATCAAAGTAATAATTATGGATAAGTGATTTTATTATAACAATCTTTTAAATTAACTCCTAAACATATTAAATGCTCAAATTTTTAAAAGCTCCTCCTCACAAACAACTATTACCCGAAAATAAAATAGACAGCACTTATAAAAGATTACGTACCCAAGTTTTTTTAGGAATATTTATAGGTTATGCAGGGTATTATTTTATAAGAAAGAATTTCGCTCTTGCGATGCCTGATTTGATCCAAGAAGGATTTTCTAAAACCGAATTGGGTTTTGTATTATCTTTTTTAGCAATATCATATGGGTTGAGTAAGTTTCTTATGGGTAATGTTTCCGACAGGAGTAATGTTAAATACTTTATGCCGTTAGGTTTGTTGCTTTCAGCAATTGTGATGATTGCGATGGGCGTTATTCCTTATGCAACAAGTTCAGTTTTAATAATGTCATTATTACTTTTTTTAAATGGATGGTTTCAAGGTATGGGCTGGCCTCCAAGTGGAAGAACTATGGTTTATTGGTTTTCTATTAAAGAAAGAGGCACAAAAATGTCTGTTTGGAATATAGCGCACAATGTAGGTGGTGCTTTAATGCCAATTTTGGCCATACTTGGGGTAGAATTATTTTCTGATTGGCGTGCCAAATTTTACTTTCCAGGTATGATTGCTGTATTTGTTGCTGTACTTATTTTTATTTTATTAAAAGATAGACCAAGGTCAGTGGGTTTGCCACCTATTGAAAAATGGAAAAATGATTATCCGGATAATTATAGAAAGAGATCAGAAGCAGAAGCAGACAAAGGTATTTCTGCTATGGAAATATTTACAAAGCATATTTTAAATAACAAATTGTTGTGGTCCATTGCTTTTGCAAATGCCTTTGTTTATATGGTTAGATACGGTATTCAAGACTGGGCACCTATATACCTAATTGAAGTTAAGGGATTTACCCAAGAAGCAAGTAGTTGGGCATATTCTGCGTATGAAATTGCCGCCATTCCTGGAACATTGTTAAGTGGCTGGCTAAGTGACAAAATGTTTAGAGGCAAAAGAGCTCCGGTAAGTATTATTTATATGGTTTTGATTGTTGTTGCCATTTTTGTCTATTGGCGTAATCCGGTAGGGTTTCCATTAATAGATAATATTTGTTTGATTTCTATCGGATTTTTAATATACGGACCAGTAATGTTAATAGGCGTACAGGCCTTAGATTTGGTTGAGAAAGAAGCTGCCGGAACCGCTGCCGGATTAACAGGTTTATTTGGGTATTTTTTAGGAACATCAATTTTGGCAAATATATTGGGAGGATATATTATTGAAAATTACGAATGGAATGGTTATTTTATATTAATGATATCCGCTAGTGTTGTAGCTATATTTTTAATTGCGTTGACTTTACGAAATGAAAAAAAGCATAATTGATATCCCTATTATTGGACTCAGGTTTTTTCCTGAAGTTTAATACCTTTTTTTTATTTGAAATTTTATTACTGCAAAATTAAATGATTTTGTATTATTGCAGCCACTAAAAAAACTTCAAATGATCAAGAGAAATAAAGCTAGCATACCCAAGTTAATTATTCATAAAATAGGTAATAAATTTAACGACACGCGTAATTTATTTTCGGAAAACCCTGTAGTTTTTGACGAGGGCAGTTATAAGCTCATGCTCCCATTTTTACTAAAACCATTTGTAAATTTAACAGAGACTTTTCGCTTTCATCACCATGCAGACGTAAATATGAATGAATTATTTAATTACAGTAAATCTGTTTTTCAAGATGAAGATAGTTTTGTTGAGGTTTCAAAAAATATAGTAACACACTTGTATGAGCAATCAAATTCAGCACAAATAAAAACAGGAGATGTAATTATTGCTATTTTTGACGATATTGAATATAATGAGGTGAATACCAATGCTATTGGTATTTTTAAAATTGAAAATAAAGTCGATTTTTTTCAAACATTTGTAGATGAGTCGAGTATTGACGTTATGGTTCAAAAAGGCATCAATACCAAGAAAATTGACAAAGGTTGTTTGATAGTAAATTATACAGATGACGAAGGTTATGTAGTTTTAAGCGTAGATAATAATAATTATGACGCACAATATTGGATGAAAAATTTTTTAAGCATCCAATATGCTGATGATAAAAACAACCATACACAAACCTATATGGAAATGTGTAAAGATTTTTCAAACGAAGTTTTAAAAAATGATTATAGTACACAAGAGCACAGTCATTTTTTAGCAAAAACTATTGATTATTTAAAAGAGAATGATACGGTAAACATTCACGAATTCAAAGAGAAGGTTTTTGAAAAAGAAGAACAAAAAGAATTGTTTGATGCGTATAAAAAAGTATTTGAGGGAGATAAAGATGTTTTGGTAAGGAATCAGTTTCATGTTTCGGATGTAGTTGTGAAAAAACAAAAGCAAAAAATGAAAACCGAAATTAAACTAGATACCAATATTCAAATTAAGTTGGATGTTGATGCGCCTGATGCCTCGTCTGAATACTTGGAATTGGGTTACGATGAAGAAAGGAAAATGAAATATTACAAGGTGTTTTTTAATGAGGAAACCTAAATTAACCATGTTTTCGTTTAAAGTTATTCTGTTTCGTTAAAAAAAGAATCAAAAAACACCATGTGGTATTTAATGGAGTTGGCCCAATAGTTCCAGTTGTGTTTTCCTGGTCTTTCTGTATAATCATGAGGAATATTTTGCTCAATCATTTTTTTATGCAGGTCAATATTGGTTTCGTAAAGAAAATCATCAATACCACAGTCAAAATATATTTTCAAATCTTTTCCCTTAACCAAATTTGTCATATTGATAATGGTATTAGGAATCCAATTATCAGGGTATTTTTTATAAGAACCTAATCGTTTTATTAATTCTAAATTCTTTGCATTCGAAAATCGAACAAGATCCATTCCGCCACTCATACTACCTGTTGCGCCATAGATATCTTGATGCCTAAATGCCAGATAAAAAGCACCGTGCCCACCCATACTTAAACCAGTAATTGCTCTTCCTTTTTTAGATTTTATCGTAGGGTATTTTTTGTCTATTTCAGTAATTAATTCATTGGAAATATATGTTTCATATTTATAATTTTCATCAACAGGGCTGTCAAAATACCAACTGAAAGGATCTCCATCAGGGCATACAATGATGATTTGGTATTGATTGGCGTATTTTTTTATTTCAGGAACTTTTTTTATCCAATCAGAATATTTACCATAAGCGCCATGTAATAAGTATAGTACAGGAAAGTTGTTCTTATTATCTAAATAATTATCGGGAGTGATCACTACATTTTTTAATGTTTTTTGCATTGCATTACTAAAAATTTTAACTGTGTCAATTTTTTGTGCAAAAATAGTGGTGCTAAATATTAAAAAGAATAGAAGATTTTTCATTATATTTTTTTATAAAAATAACAATTTTACATGGAATAGATTGGCTCAAAAAAAATGCCACCCTTATTATAAAAAAAGGGCAGCATTAATTTAGTGTTTTAATAGAACTATTCTTTTAAAACAGATCTTGAAATTACAATTTTCTGAATCTCTGAAGTGCCTTCATAAATTTGTGTAATTTTAGCATCTCGCATCATACGTTCTACATGATATTCTTTAACAAATCCATAACCGCCATGAATTTGTACAGCTTCTACGGTAGTGCGCATAGCCATTTCAGCAGCATATAATTTTGCCATTGCTCCAGACAGGTCATAATTCTTTTTTTGATCTTTATCCCAAGCCGCTTTCATGCAAAGTAATCTTGCGGCTTCAATTTCCGTTGCCATGTCTGCTAGTTTAAATGCAATGGCTTGATGTTTACTAATCTCTTTGCCAAAAGCTTTACGTTCTTTAGAATATTGTAGAGCCAATTCATACGCTCCAGATGC
>CAYPHN010000070.1:0-13025 GCA_964410265.1 uncultured Flavobacteriaceae bacterium
ATGTAATAATGTATCACTTATGTTTTGAGGAATATTTTCATATGACATCACCCAAGACATGCTCATAGAAGCACCAATAAGCAACATAACAATTGCTGTTGTTGCAGAAGAATCTAATAATATTTGCGGTAAATTTTTTGTATTAATTTCTTTATAGATAAAACCTAAAATTAATGTGTATAAAACCGCTATTGCGGATGCTTCCGTGGCAGTAAATATACCAGTTACAATTCCTCCAATAACCACTACTAGTAAAAATAAACTTGGTATGGCATCAATAAAGGTTTTAAAAACTTGTTTTAACGAACTTCTCTCTCCAAGTTTATAACCTTTTTTCTTCGCCCATAAGGATGCTACTATCATTAAAAATAAACCTGTTAATATACCTGGTATATAACCGGCTAAAAATAAGGCTGCAATAGAAACTCCTCCGCTGGCAAGCGAATAAACAATTAAAACATTACTTGGCGGAATAACCAAACCAACGGTTGCCGAAGTAATATTAACTGCTGCACCAAATTCTTTTGAATAACCTTCTTTCTCCATTTCCGGACCTAAAATACTCCCCATTGCCGAAGCTGATGCCATTGCGGACCCTGCGATTGAACCCATAAGCATGGCACCTATCACATTAATCAAAGCCAATCCACCCGGTAAAGAACCTACTAAGGTTTTCGCAAAAGCGATAAGTCGATGGGCAATACCTCCTTTATTCATCAATTGCCCTGAGAGTACAAAAAACGGAATGGCCAATAGTGCAAAACTATCCAGCCCTGTAGCCATACGTTGTGATATGGTGGTAAGTGCTGGTAATGCAGGTATGCTTACAAGCATAGTTAATAAAGATGAAATCGCAATACTCCAAGCTACTGGCGTACCAATGGCTAATAAAAATATAAAACTAACAACTAATACGATTACTGGTATATACTCCGTCATAACTATTTATTTAACATATCAGAAAATTTATAATAAATTATTAATGATCCGCTTATAGGCAACACCATATAAACCACGGCAAGAGGAATTTGTAAAGAAGGTGAGGTTTGATCCAATATATAGGTGATATATACCAATCTAAGTCCACCAATTACCAAAGCCGTTAAAACAAATACAATGATTAATAAATTAACAAACAATGTTATTTTTTTTTGAGTTGCTTGACTAAATTTTTCAGGCAATACGTTAATGGCAACATGCATATTCTTACCAGACACATATGCTGCTCCAAGCACACCAATCCATATCATTAAATATCTAGCCAATTCATCGGTAAAAGAACTTGGATCTTCCATAACATATCTTGTAAATACTTGCCATAATACATTAACAACCATAATTGACATGATGACTATTAAGGCATTAGCAAGAATTTTATCTATCTTATCTCGAAGTGTCATGTTTATTTGGTTTTTTTAATTTGTTGAATTAATTGATACATTTCCTTATCGTTTTTATATTGATCATAGATACTTGCTACTTTATCAGAAAATAAAGTTTTATCTGGTCTTATAATGGTAACTCCTGCTTTTTCAACTTCTGCCAAAGCTTCTGCTTCTGCTTCTGCCCATAATTCTCGTTGATATATTACTGAATTATCTACAGCTTGTTGTAACCATTTTTGTTCTTCTTCAGAAAGTCTATTCCAAATATGCGTTCCCATAATTAAAACATCTGGCAATACCGTATGTTCATCTAATGAATAATATTTACAAACTTCATAATGCCGAGATAAATAAAAACTTGGAGGATTGTTTTCAGCACCATCTACAACTCCTTGTTGTAAAGAGGTATAGAGTTCTCCCCATGAAATTGGCGTTGGAGAACCACCTAAACTTCTAACCATATCCATTGCTGTAACACTCTCCATAACTCTTATTTTCATTCCAACAAGATCTTCGGGAGATTTGATAGGTTTATCTTTGGTATAAAAGCTTCTGCTTCCGGCATCATAATAACCCAAGCCTTTTAACCAATATTTTTCTCCACCATCTAAAAGTTCTTTGCCTATAGGTCCATCGAGAACCTGAAAGGAATGTGCTCTATCTCTAAATAAAAATGGAAGTCCGAAAATTTTCATTTTAGGAGCAAAATTTTCCATAACACCAGCAGAGACTTTTGTCATATCCAAGCTCCCAATTTGTAAAAGTTCTAAACATTGTCGTTCGGTTCCTAACTGTTGACTCGGATAAACCTCCAATAGTAATTTACCACCAGAGCGCTTTTTCATATCCTCACCCATTTTTATCATAGCTTTGTGTACCGAATGGTTTACATCCAGTCCGTGCGCTAATTTTATAGTTCTATGTTTTTCAGTTTGATTGCAACTTGTAAGTAGCATCATACCAAATAATAAAATTGAAAATAGGGTAAGTTGCCGTTTCATACTTTAACTATTTGTTTTGAATATTTTGAATGATTTTTATAGCCTTTTGTACATTAGTTTTTAAAGCATCAAAATCTTTATCTGCTATAATTTTTTTTGAAATTAATTGTGAACCCATTCCTACGCAAGTTACGCCAGCATCAAACCAAGCTTTTAAATTTTCTTCGGTAGGAGAAACCCCACCTGTTGGCATAATACTTGTCCACGGTTGTGGACCTTTTATGGCTTTTACAAAATTTGGATCATAAATATCGCCTGGAAATAATTTTACCAATTCACAACCTAGTTCTTCTGCTTTAGCGATTTCAGTAAGCGTACCACATCCGGGAGACCATAATACTTTTCGTCTATTACAAACTATTGCGATATCTTCTCTTAATACCGGCGTAACAATAAAGTTGGCTCCCAATTGCATGTAGAGAGAAGCCGTCGCCGCATCTGTTACCGAACCTACACCCAGAATCATACCGGGTAATTCTTTGATGGCATATTTATTTAATTCACCAAATATTTCAAAGGCAAAATCGCCTCTACTGGTAAATTCCAGAAGTCTTGCGCCGCCATCATAGCAGGCTTTTAAAATTTTTTTACTCAATGCTATATCAGTATGATAAAACAAAGGCACCAAACCTGTTTTTTTCATTACTGAAGCAACTTCTATTCTTGTGTATTGTGACATATTTTGTTTCTTGTTTGTTGTTTATCTCGCTACTCTACCTGACGCATCTCCGCCCATTAATTTATTTACTTCTTCTACAGTTACCAAATTGGCATCTCCTTTTATGGTGTGTTTTAAACAGGAAGCTGCAACGGCAAAATTTAAAGCATTTTGGTCATCATTTGGGTAAGTTTTTAATCCATAGATCAAACCACCCATAAATGAATCGCCACCTCCTACTCTATCTACAATATGCGTAATTTGATACTGAGGCGATTGTACCATATTTTTACCATCGTACATTACACCCGCCCAAGTATTATGAGAAGCTGAAATAGAGCCTCTTAAAGTAGTAATTACCTTTGTAGCTTTTGGAAATTTTTGCATCATTTGTTCACATACAGATAAAAACGCTTCTGCTTTTACATCGTGCCCTTGGGTGGTTATATCTAAGCCTTCTGGTTTGATACCAAAATGTTTTTCTGCATCTTCTTCATTACCTAGAATAATATCGCAATAAGCTGTTAATTCAGTCATAATACCTTCTGGTTCTACACCATATTTCCACAGTTTTGCTCTATAGTTTAAATCGGTTGAAATAGTAATCCCCAATTCACTTGCCACTTTTACCGCTTCTAAACAAACATCGGCAGCACTTTGTGAAATGGCCGGGGTAATTCCAGTCCAATGAAACCAATCGGCTCCTTCAAACACTTTATGCCAATTTATCATACCTGGCTTTATTTCGCTAATAGCGGAATTTGCTCTATCGTAAACCACTTTACTACCCCTTGACACAGCTCCTGTTTCTAAAAAATAGATACCTAATCTATCTCCACCAAAAATAATGTTTTGGGTATTTACACCTCTTTTTCTCATTTCCATTAGTGCACATTCTCCAATATCATTTTTAGGTAAACGCGTAACAAAATCAACAGGTATACCATAATTTGCAAGCGATACGGCTACATTCGATTCTCCCCCTCCATAAACAACATCAAAGCGATTTGTTTGAGAAAATCTTAAAAATTCGGGAGGAGATAAACGCAACATAATCTCTCCGAAAGTGATGACTTTACCCATTATTTTTATTTAAAATTAAAATATTCTTTAGCATTATTATAACTGATATCCTGAATAATTTTACCTATCCATTCCATATCATTAGGTAATTCACCTTTTTCAATTTCTTCGCCAAAAAGATTACATAATATTCTTCTAAAATATTCATGACGTGGATAGGATATAAAACTTCTCGAATCGGTTAACATGCCGATAAATGTACTTATCAAACCCATATTTGACAAGGCATTTAATTGTTTTATGATACCATCTTTTTGGTCTAGAAACCACCAACCAGATCCGAATTGCATCTTCCCTTTAATTCTTCCATCGTTAAAATTACCGATCATGGAAGCCATAACTTCATTGTCGGCTGGGTTTAAATTATAGAGAATGGTTTTTGTTAATTGATCACTACTATCTAATAGGTTTAAAAATTTAGATATGGTTTCTGCTTGAGAAAAATCTCCAATAGAGTCCCAACCAGTATCCGGTCCCAATTTTTGAAGCATCCTTTTGTTGTTATTTCTCAATGCACCAACATGAAATTGTTGTACCCAACCAAACTCATGATATGTTTTTGCTAGAAATTGCAGTATTGCACTTTTAAACTTCTCAATTTCTATACGACCTATTGCTTTGTTATTTCTTCTTTTATTAAAAATATCTTTAATTTCTGCATTTGTATACGAAACACAAGATATATTACTCAATCCATGATCAGATAAAATACATCCGTTATCATTAAAATATTGCACTCTTTTTTTAAGAGCAATTTGTAAATCATTATAGGTGTTAATAGTTATACCGCTAGCTTTCTCCAACAAATTAAGATAGTCATTATAAGAGTTCTCTTCAATGAGAATAGATTTATCTGGTCTAAATGAAGTACTCATCTTAATTTTCACATTGCTTTTTGCGAGCATTTGATGGTATTCTAAATTATCTATTGGGTCTTCGGTAGTACAAACTACTTCAACATTCATTTTAGCCAGTAAATTTTGACAACTAAACTCAGGTGAATTTAATTTGGCTGCGGTCTTTTTATAAATTGCTTCTGCATTATCTTCTGTAAGCAATTCATCGATATCAAAATACCTTTGTAATTCTAAATGGGTCCAATGATAAAGTGGGTTTCGCAATGTATATGGTACTGTTTTTGCCCACGCCTTAAACTTATCTAAATCACTAGCATTACCAGTGATGTATTTTTCATCAATACCCAAAGCTCGCATGGCACGCCATTTATAATGGTCTCCATGGATCCAAACTTCGGTAATATTTTTAAATATTCTGTCTTCAGCAATATCTTTGGGTGATAAGTGGCAGTGGTAGTCTATTATTGGCATCTTACTGGCGTAAGTATAATAAAGCTCTTCGGCGTATTTATTGCTGAGTAAAAAATTATGCTTTATAAAATTGTTTTTCATTTTGCTACTAAATATTTAACTCCTATTTAAAATTATAACTATCTTTCCAATAAACAATTTCTTCATTGATCATTGCGTCTAATGACAATTGAACAGCAACTGCTGTATTTGCTCCTGTATAAACATTAGAAATAGGTGTTTTGTTTTCAATAATGTTATTCTTAAAATCGACTAAAGCTTGCTTACTTGCATTATTTCCGTTACCATTAATTGGGATTCCTTTACTTTTTAAATGTGGGTTTACAGTAGCTCCTGAAACACCATCTACGTCATTCAATTCTTTTTCAAAACCTTTTTCATAATAAATCCAAGCTTTCGAATAATCAATCATTATGGTGCCTTTACTACCCATTACTTTAATTTGATAATCGCCCAAAGAATTTGAGGTTAAACAAGTAAATTTTGCTTTTACTCCACTTGGGTACTCAAACAATAAGTGAATATTATCAAATGTTTCTCGGCCGTCTTTCCAATAGTCAATGCCGCCAACTCCCATAATTTTTTTTGGATTTTCATCCAATACCCAATGAATAAAATCAATTTGATGTGAACACAATTCTGCTGCCATCCCACCTGAATATTCTCTGTACATTCTCCAATTAATCGCTCTTTCTAATGAAGGCTCTGGTACCGAACGTCTCCAGTTACCATTCCTATTCCATTGACATTCAAATGATATCACTTCACCAATCTCACCTTCTTTAATAAGATCTACTACGTGTTTATAAAGCTTAGAACTATGATATTGATGACCTGTCTGAAATATTTTTTTTGATTTTGACACTTTATTCACCAAGACCTCAATTCCTTTAAACCCCTTCGCTAATGTTTTTTCACAGTATACGTGTTTATCTGCGTCTATTGCATCCATTGCAATACTTGAATGTGTATTGAAAGGTGTAGCGATTAATACAGCATCTATAGATTTATCTTCTAATAATTTTCGATAATCTATAAAAGCTTTGGCTTTATTACCTGCTCTTATTAAACCTTCTTCTAACCTAAAAGGTAAAATATCACAACAAGCTGTGACATTTATACCTTTAACATCATTCAAAACAGAAATAAGTCCATTACCTCTTGATCCTGTTCCAATGATACCAATATTAATAGAATTATTTGCTCCAATATCATTACCTATGGCTGCAACAGCAGAAGCACTTGCCAAAACACCAGCCGAGAGTAATCCACTTTTTTTTATAAAATCTCTTCTTTCCATATTTTATAATATAGGTTTCCAACCTGGTTCATAGGTTCTTGACCAAAGTTTCATTGCATCACGATCATATATTCTACCTGTATTTTCATCCACTTCAAATGATTTACCTATTCGAGATGCGATATTTGCATAATGTGTAAGCATTTGCGAAACTGCACCTTGCTCAATTGGTGATGTGAGTTTTTGTTTCCCTCTAATGGTTTCAAAAAAGTTTACTGCATGTCTTGTAGATAGGTTTCCTCCACCACCAAGAGCAATACCACCTTCTTCTCCAGAAATCTTTTTTTCTTTGATAAGTTCTCCTTTTAAACTATATAAACTATAACCATTACGGTCAATAAATACAGATCCATTGGAACCATAAATTAAGGTCCCTCTAGCTTTTCCATATTTATTATAACCATTTCTACTTCTACCATCCCATTGGATAATTTTTTTGTTTGGAAATCTAAAATTCGCTTCCATGGTATCATACATTTCCCATCCGTCTTCTTTGTATTGAAACTTACCAGAATAAACATCTACATATTCTGGGTATTTTACATCCAGTGCCCAGCGAGCAATATCCAATTCATGTGTTGCATTGTTTCCCATTTCTGCTGTGCCAAAATCCCAACCATACCAATGCCAATTGTAATTCCAAGTATCATGTGTATATTCTTTTCTCGGTGAAGGACCCTGAAATAGATCCCAGTCTAATCCTTGTGGTGGTGCAGTTTTTACTGGAACCGGAACTTCTCCTCTAGAATTGGTATAAAAAGCAATTGCTTTGTAGGTGTCTCCAATAATTCCATTATGAATGTCTTTGATTATTTCAGCCGATTCTAATGAAGATCTTTGTTGGTTTCCCATTTGAACTACCTTGTTGTACTTTTGTTGAAATGCCACAACAATTTCATTTTCCCATGGATTATGACTACAAGGTTTTTCTAAATATACATGTTTTCCAGCTTCCATTGCCATGCATGCTCCTGGCGTATGCCAATGATCGGGCGTGGCAATAAATAAAGCATCTAAATTTTTATCTTCTAATACTTTACGTACATCATTTTCAAGTTTTGGTTTATTTCTAATTTTACCTTCAAACTTTTTAGCAGCCTTTTCTCTTTGGCTTTGCATCACATCACATAAGTACAATAGTTTAACATTACTTTCCTTTCTTTCAATGGCTTCAACATATCCTTCAAGACGCCTTCCTAGACCTTGAATTGCAATATGAACCCTATCATTTGAACCAATAATATTTTCATAACTTTTAGCCGACATTGCATTTAAACTACTACTTGTAAATGCCAAACCAACTGCACCTGCTGATGCTTTCTTTATAAAATTTCTTCTATTAGAACCCATATTTTAATTATTTAAATTCTTAATTTTTATATTTCTAAACGATACTAAATCACCATGATCTTGCAATAAAATATGTCCTTCTTCAGCTTCACCAAATTTATCCCAATCTTTGTATTTACTTTCTGCAACCAATTTTCGATAAGCATCATTTTTACGTTCGTATTCTAAAACTTTTACACCGTTTAACCAATGTTCTACATGGTTTTTATTTGATATAATATGCGCATGATTCCATTCCCCTATAGGGTTCACATTTTTATTTTCTGCTTTAATAAGATCATATAAAGAAGCTAAAGTTCTACTTCCTTCATGGCTTCCATTATTAGCATCGGGATGTTTTGCATCGTCTAAAATTTGGTATTCTAAGCCAATGGATGACCCTTCACCTTTATTCAAACTGGTATTTACAAAGTATTTAATACCACTATTGGCTGCTTCTGTTATTTTAAAATCAACTTTAAGTTCAAAGTTTCCATAAAGCTCTTCGCTTACGATATCACCTCCTGCTCTCGACTCTTCGCCATTTGAAGCCAACACGGATAATTCTCCATTCTTAATCTCCCAGCCTTCTTCAGGAAAGGTTTCTAATTTAGCACCTCTCCAACCTTGGGTTGTTTTACCATCCCATAACATTTTCCATCCCTTATTTTCTTCATTAACAGTTAGATTATTTTTTGTTAACCTTGGTGCCAAATCTGTTTTTTTTGAAAATTTATTCAAATTTTCTGTAAGTATTTTAATGTTCTTCCATATAATATGGGCACCCTCTTTTTGATCTCCATGAATACTATGTACCTGTAAGGCTATAAAACCTGAAGCTGTCTTATCGTCTATTAAATACGCTGCAGGAATACCGTTAATCCATGTTTTTAGAGTATCACCAATTGCCTCAATTCTGTAATGGTTCCAATCATTTTGTTTAAATGCTTTTTGAGCTTCCTGATTTTTATCTAATGTATTTAACCAACCTCGTCTTCCTTCATCATATATTCCTGCACTCCAAGCTCTTTCAGAAGGGTCAATTTCTATTTGATAACCATGCACCCTTCCATTTTGATAATACGGGAAGCTATTACTTCTAATCTGGATGCCAGAATTCATAGAAGGATCTACTTTATAATCTAACTCTAAGATAAAATCTCCATACATTTTATCGGTAGTTAAAAACGAATTTGGTGTTTTAGACACAGTTGTTCCAACTATACTACCATCTTCTACTTTATAATTTGCTACACCTCCTTTTTGTGTCCAACCACTTAAGGTTTTGCCATCAAATAAATCCACCCAAGGTGTAACATCTTTTTTTGCTTCATCACAACCAATGATAAGCAAAAGCGTTAAAATTGAAATAACACTTAATTGTTTCTTGAATCTTTTCATTTTTTTAAATTTAAATTGCATAATTATTTATTTATATCTATTGTATTGATTTTTTAATGCCATAAGCCAGACCTCTCAATTCTGCCAAACCTCTTAACCTACCAATTGCAGAATAACCAGGGTTGGTTTTTTTATGTAAATCGTCTAGCATTTGATGCCCATGATCTGGTCGCATGGGTATAATAGCATCCTCTCTCCCTTCTACCTTTCTCCGGTTTTGTTCTAATAAAACCGCTTTTACAACACCGTACATGTCAACATCGCCTTCTAGATGATTTGCTTCATAAAAATTTCCTTTTTCATCTCGTTGTGTACTTCTAAAATGTAAAAAGTGTGTTCTATCTGCAAATCGTTTAAAGATTTGTACCAAATTATTTTCTTTAATTACCCCCAAAGATCCTGTACAAAAAGTAATACCGTTATTTCTACTGGGTACTTTGTCAAAAATATAAGCATAATCCTTTTCAGTACTAACCACTCTAGGCAAGCCTAAAATTGAATATGGTGGATCATCTGGGTGTATACACATGAGTACATCATTCAACTCTGCAACAGGAATAATTTCTTTTAAAAACAGAACCAGATTCTCTTGTAACTTGTCTCTATCCACATTTTTATAAGTATCTAAAATGGATTGAAATTTCTCTAAAGAATAGCCTTCTTCAGCTCCAGGCAAACCGGCAATAATATTATTAATGAGTTCATTTTTTTCTTTACTTGAAAGATTTATAAGGTGTTCTTTAGCTTTAATTTGCACTTCTTTTGTATATAATTTATCTGCTCCTGGTCTTTTTAAAAGGAATAACTCAAAAGCCGCAAGTGCAATTTTATCAAAACGAAGCGCTTTTGAACCGTCACTCAATTCATAATTAAGTGATGTTCTCGTCCAATCTAAAACTGGCATAAAATTATAACATATAATTTTGATACCACAAATAGCTAGGTTCGAAATACTTTCTTTATAATTATTTATAAAATTTTGAAATCCATGCACTCTCGTTTTTATACTTTCATGTACTGGAATACTTTCAACAACAGACCATTTAAGTCCGTGCTTTTCAATATCTTCCTTTCTACTTAAAATATCACAAACTTCCCATACATCTCCATTTGGTAAATGATGTAAAGCTGTTACAATACCAGTTGCACCAGCTTGTTTTATGTCTTCTAATTTCACTGGATCATTCGCACCGTACCAGCGCCATGTTTGTTCCATATTATTTCACCTTTTTATACACCACTAAAAGCATTAAAGCCACCATCTATTGGAATTATAGCACCCGTTACAAAAGACGATGCATCACTTATTAACCAATGAATTGCACCATTTAATTCTTCTGCTTTACCAAATCTTTGCATGGGTGTGTTTTCTATGATTTTCTTTCCCCTTTGGGTATAAGTTCCATCATCATTTAAAAGTAATTTTTTATTTTGAATGCCTATAAAAAAACCCGGAGCGATGGCATTAACTCGCAATTTATCACCAAATTTTAAGGCAAATTCTATAGACATCCATTGTGTTAAATTGGTAACTGCAGCTTTTGCAGCTGCATAACCCACAACTCTTGTAATTGGTCTATATGCGGCCATTGAAGAATAATTTATTATGACGCCACTACCCATATCAGCCATTACCTTACCAAAAACCAGAGAAGGGATCAATGTCCCATTTAAATTTAACTTAGACACTTTATCAAATTCATCTAATTTTAAATCAAATATGGTTTGATCTTCTGATATTGTCGCTCCCGGCATATTTCCACCTGCAGCGTTTAATAATACATCTATTTGCCCCCATTTATCTATAATATGTTTACCAACTTCCTCCAGACGAGACTTATTTAATACATCACAAACAAAGCCGATTACCTTGTCATTAAATTCAAACAAGCTTTCTAATTTGTCATGTAATCTCTTTTGATTAGAACCTAATATTACAACTTTAGCTTTGTTTTCTAGTAGGTACTTTGTAATTGCACCACCAAGAGCACCTGTACCACCAGTAATTACACAAACTTTGTTTTCTATTTTAAAACTCTGATCCATATTTATAAATTATACTTTCGTGTACGCGCACGAAGATACATCAATATTTAATATTTTCAAATATTTTAACATAGATTGTTTCTTTATATCATAACAAAAGAAACATACTTGATCTATTTTTGTTTTACGTGTGCGTTAACAATATTGTATTTGGTAATTTATTTTTTATATTTACGAATTAATATTTTATTCCTGTGAAAGACGACATACAACCCATAAAAATAAAAGATATTGCTAAGATAGCTAATGTGTCTGTAGGCACTGTGGATAGAGTACTTCATAATAGAAGCGATGTATCCATTAAAACCAGAGAAAAAGTTCTTAAAATAATTGAAGAACTAGGTTATAAAACTAATATTATTGCTAAAACTTTGGCATCAAAGCAACAGATTAACTTTTCTGTCCTTATTCCGGAACAAGAGAAATATAGTAGTTATTGGCAAAAACCTTTGCTCGGAATAAAAGATGCAGAAAGGGAACTTTCGACTTATGGCGTTAAAGTTAAAATTTACTTTTTTAACATATCCTCAATAAAGTCTTTTAAAAATCAATATAAAATTTTATTAAAGGAAGAACCAAATGCCGTAATTCTTGCACCGATTTTTAAGAAGGAATCATTAAATTTTATTGAAAAATTAAATTTAGAAAATATACCTTTTATATTACTAGATTCTAATTTAGACGAAAAAAACCACAGTTTAGGGTTTGTTGGTCATGATTCTTACCAAAGTGGCATTGTAGCGGCCAAACTAATCTATAAAAGAACAGACAGCAATAGTAATATTCTTCTTATAAACTTATTATCTAACGAAAACAATATAAATCATTTGAGTTTGAGATCTGATGGCTTTAGATCTTTCTTTAAAGATAAAAATAGGACTGGTAATATTGTAGAAATCGATATGCATAACCTAGATGAAAAGAAAATTCATAGTAATTTTACTAATATATTTAAAGACATCTCCAATATACAAGCCATTTTTATTACCAATTCTAAAGTGCATATCATTGCTAATTTCTTAATGAAACAAAAAAATGACCAAGAAATTGTATTGGTTGGTTACGATCTAATTGATAAAAATATTGAATATTTAAATAAAGATATAATTGATTATTTAATATCTCAAAACCCTATTAAACAAGGATACAGTAGTGTTATGAAATTATTTCAATCAACTATATTAAATGAAAAACAAGATAAAATCAATTATTTACCCATCGATATTATCATCAAAGAAAACTTAATGTACAAACTATTTTAAAATCTGGTGCTGCATCCAAACCAGTATCCTATTGTTTATTAGTCATGTAAACCATTGTATCTTAGTAATTCAAGTAGCATTTCCGGTTCATCTGTTTGAATTATATTGGCACCATGCTCTAATAGTTTCTTCAATGCTTCTTCACCATATCCATAACGTATATAACCATCCGATTGTATGTACTTTCCTGAAATAGGTTGACTAAAAATTAAACATTTAATTATAGTCACTT
>CAYPHN010000071.1:0-6238 GCA_964410265.1 uncultured Flavobacteriaceae bacterium
ATATTGATAAATAAGAAACTAAGGCTAGTGATTTAGTTTTTCAGCAGACCCTATAGTAGTTTTTATGATTAGCATATACACCATAAATGCACATACACCCCCTATATCTGGCAATTGGGAAAGTTAATTTAGAAGATAATTTTGATGGCAACACCGCTTGACCCAAATAAATGTATGGTTGGTGTATTAGATAGTTTTAAACCTTACTAGAATTAATCAGATAATAGAAATTCTAGATGTAGTAAAAAAAGAATCGTATTTAAATAAAAGGAATAATAAGATAAGATGATTAAATAATAATAAAAAGAAAATAGCATAAATAAATGAAATATAAATTTAATATTTGTTGCTAAGTTTACATTTCATATATAGAGAAAATTTAAATTTTAGTAAAATAGATTTATTTAATTGCTTAATGTTGATAAACTTATAACTAACAGAATCTAAGGAAAATGATTGAAAAGTTGAAGATTATTTATAAGAATGTTGGGCCAGGATTTATTATGGCAGCAGTAGTTTTAGGAGCTGGAAGTATTACAACTTCAACAAAAATTGGGTCAACCTTGGGATATGATTTTTTTTGGGTAATTTTAATAGCAGCTATTTCTATGGCTGTTTATATGAATATAAGTACACGTTTCGGTATTTTACATAACCAATCAATATTAGGTGTTATTGCTAAAAAATACGGAAGATGGTTTTCTATGACTATTGGAATAAGTTCTTTTTTAGCCGCCTTGAGTTTTCAGTTTGGCAATAACCTTGGAGTTGGTATGGGAATGGAAACCTTAACAGGAATTAATGCCAAACTTTGGCCATTTTTATTTACACCATTAGCAATAATTTTAATATTTTACACTAAAAACCTATACAAAACCTTAGAGAAAATAATGATGTTTATGGTAATGATTATGATCTTTACTTTCATTACCAACCTTATTTTTATTAAACCTGATTTGATTTCTGTAGCAGCAGGCTTTGTACCTAAAACTTTCGCAATGGAAAATTTTAGTCAGTTAGCAGCAATTGTTGGGACTACCTTTGTGCTTAATGGTGCTCTATATCAATCTTATCTTGTTCAGAGCAAAGGATGGAAATTAGAAGATATAGATAAGGGAATAAAAGACTCTAATTTTGGAGTGTTTTTATTAGCAATTATGTCTGTATTAATTATAACAACTGCGGCTGCAACTTTAAAGCCATTAGGCATCTCTGTGAATTCTGCCGCAGATATGGCTATACAATTAGAAGTCTTATTGGGTAGTTATGCGAAATATATATTTGCCTTTGGTTTTATTTCTGCTGCCTTCTCATCACTTATTGTTAATGCAGTAATTGGAGGAGGTCTTTTGTCAGATGGATTTGGATTGGGGAAATCGATGGATGAAAAGATGCCAAAAATATTTACGATCTTAATTTTACTAATTGGCATGGGAATATCAGTATATGTGTCAAGTGACATTGGTAATGCTGTATATTCTTTAATTTTAGCACAAGCATCTTCTATGTTAGCAGTACCTTTAATCGCCGTTGGGTTATTACTAATAGCAAACCGTAAAGATGTAATGGGGGAATACAAAAACACTATATTTCAGAATATATTGGCGATTATAGGCTTTGTTTTAATATGTGTTTTAGTGTATATAATGTATAGTAAATTATTAGGGTATTTCACTAATTCAAACCTTTAATAAAATATTGAATATACAAATGCCCCTTTTTATACAATTACTATTTTAATTCCAATATTTTCAAGTGACACTTTTTGCTCATTGCTTATTCCACTATCTGTTATTAAAATATTTATTTTGGATATTGGACAGATAAAAGCAAGGCTTCTTTTACCAATCTTACTAGAATCTGCCAGAACAATAATCTGATTGGACATTTCAACCATAGTAGTATTAATATTTGCCTCTTCTATATTAGGTGTCGATAAGCCATAATCAATGTCTAATCCATCTACACCTAGAAATAATTTATCGCAATAATAATTTCTTAAGCTTTTTTCTGCAGGAGTACCGATCAAAGAAAAAGATTTATTTCTAAGAAATCCCCCTGGAATTATAACTTGTATATTATCTTTTTTATAAAGTTGATTAGCAATATTTAAAGCATTAGTTATAACCGTTAACTGTATTTTTTCATCTAAATTTCTAACAAGCTCTATAGCTGTAGTTCCTGAATCAATCATTATAGTATCATCTTTATTTACAAATGAAGCTGCTTTAGAACCGATTAACTGCTTGGCTTTAATATTAATTTTATCTTTTTCAGAAATATGGTAATCAATTCCAACAGGATCAATTTTTAGGGCTCCACCCCTTGCTCTGATTAAAACATTTTTTTTCTCAAGTTGTGCTAAGTCGTTTCTAATTGTTACTTCACTTACTTGAAACATATTACTCAATTTTCGCACATCCACTTTTCCTTTAAGGTCAAGTTCTTTTATTATTATTAATCTACGTTCAACAGTTGATTTTTTTTTGGTCATATACTTTAAATACTAAATAGAATTATAAAAAAGAGGATTCCTTTTGTGAAGGAAAAATAAATTACTGCAAGGTATCAAAAAAACATTGATTTTCAACTTCTTAAATAAAGAAATAATTACCATTTAAACAAAAGGAATTGGTTAAAACTAATATATAAATTATTTGTTCATATCTTATTTAATCGCATCATAGCGCCACACTTTGTCATGCATAGTATATAGTTTATATTCTTTTCCATCAAAGACTAATACAGGGCTAGAATGGTCGCCTTCAACAATTGGATTGTTCGGGTATTTTGTCCAGTTTATCAAGTCTGTCGACATCGCCACATTGGATGTCCATAATGCCACAACATCTGGATTATTCCAATCGGGATTGGATGAACCATGGTAGTACATATAATACTTACCTTTGTATTTGATAATTTGATTTGCTGCCACAGCTCCAGCATCATACTCGCCAGGTCCCATTTCTAGTACAGGATCATCCTGTACGTTAGTCCATGTTTTAAAATCTTCCGAAGTGGCAAGCCAAACGCCCAAATCATCTCTTTCATAAAAAAGATATTTCTTGTTATTCTCAATCCAAACTGTAGGTGTACCATATGGGCCTTCGCTTATTGGTGTGCCATCAGCTTTAAGAATAGTCAGATCTCCGTGAGGTGTCCATGAAACACCATCAGGTGAAGTAAGCATATGAGCCACATCTCCTTTTCCTTCTGCCAGCATATAGTACATATCTTCGTATTTTACAATGTGCATATCTTCTGTCCATACTTCGGGTAAAATAGGCTGCTCTGAATAACGCTCCCAATTGGTGCCTTCTTTAGAAGTTGCATAACCTAAAAATCTTCGCTCAGAAATACTATCATTATAACCCGTGTACCACATTTTATAAGTATCGTTTTCGTATAAAATATATCCCCGCTCTCGCAAGTTTTTATCCCATATTTCCTCATTTGTTCCTTCAAATACCGGATTGGAAGGAAAAGCGGAAAATTGTACTAGGACTGAAGGAAAGTCTTCTTCCATGTTATCAATCGTGGATTTAACTTTATTATTTTTGCAACTAAATCCTAAAAAAAGGATATATATAATAATTAACTGTGCACTGATTTTCATTTTATTCAATTTAATAATTTATAGAACCCTCTCTGAGTTCTTCATGCTATTTCTACGGTAAACTACCTTTTTATTTTTATAATTTTAAACATCTTCTCCTCATAAGGTCCTAATTTTACATGCTTATCAGAAGTTACATGTAAACTCCGTAAATCCGTAATTTCACCTAATGCATGCGTACCTTTTAGATTAAACGCTACAGGGTCAGAAGTTAGGTTACTTGCATAAACCAAGTAATCCAAATTGTGCTCTACCGCTCGCACTTCAACTCCTGTCACCAACATATCGTTATTTTTAACTCCAACAATTGGTCGTTTCAAACCTAATTTTGCAGCAATAGGTGAGAGTATCAAGTTATAATCATTGCTTTTGAGCGGCGCAGCAAGATAGTATAAGTTGCCATTACCAATTTGCGCATGAATAATTGCAGGGTTTCCATCATCAAATGTGGCAAGCACCTGATGATTGCCAGCGGAAAGTGTTTGTGCAATTCCCTCTGATAGAAAAGTAGGCAGCGAAGTGCGACCCTCAAAAATTCCTTTATTCAAAACTGTAATCTTCTTTTGAGATTCTCCATAAATTATTTTTTGAGAAAAACTCTGATCATAGTTTTGCAACTTCTCGCCCTCTCCAATAATTGCAGGATGTGTAACGGCAGTTATTTTTATACCCAATTCGGATATATCATCCTGTTCCCGCGAATACTGATCGAAGGTAAAAGACTCCGGAATAACTAATGCTGTTCCTCCGTCTTTGATGTATCGAACTATAGCAGAGGTAACTTCAGGAATCATGTACTTTGCTGCCGGCACAAGTAGGAGCTTGAATTTTTTTAATTTTCCTTTTTTTATCTGATTTTCGCTAACAAATCCTATTCTGGAACCCAAAAACCTTGCACCTTCCCATACTTCATGAAGCGCTTTAAGGTATGGTGTTTGACCGGCTTTTACCATATTGGGTGGCATTTGTACCATATTTGTTTTAGAATAAAATATCGCTACTTCAGGTTCTGATACTGTAAACGCTGCAAGTTCATTCCCTAGCCGTCTGATGTCAAGGCTTACCCGCAATACTTCGTCTATGTCTGCTAATGATATGGCTTTACTATGAGGCAAAGATGACTCATTCATGTGCAGATATTCACTGCTTGGCGCACTTGCCCACCACCATTTTGAAATATCAGATTTTCCATGAATAAATTGAAGTAAAAGACCATGTGTATCTCCTCCCATCTCAGGATCTACCATTACTTTTCTGTTTTCACTAAGGCTAAGCAGCAAATCTGAAAAAATTGGTGAACCATACGATTCATTCAAAATAACATCATCAACTTCGTTTATAATCATCTCTTCGTCTATACCCGTCACACTATTTGATGCATGTAGCATAGAAGTTGTTCCTCCAGCACAAATCGGTGTGCTATTGTCAAATTTTCGCATTTCAGACTTTATCCATATCATATAATCTGTAAAGCGTCTTGTGTTGAAAACTGCCCAGTCGTACCATGCCGCTCGATTCACATCGTCAACGGGGCGTCCGGCATAAGTTGCAGGTGCTTCAATCGCAGAAAATGATTGATATTGGGTACCCCAAATTTGATTAAGTAAAGAGATTTTTCTATGCTTCGTTTTGAGCCAATCCTGAAACATCTGCTGACTTCTATCGCAATAACATATATATTGTAATTCATAAGCCATAATATTATAGAGTAATTTTGAATTATTAGCCCATTCTTTTTGATGTTGCTTCATGTAACCCAATACTGCTTTTCGGATATTCGGACTTTCAAGACAGATGACGACGTCTTCTTTTTTACCACCCATTGCCCAACGATCTTTAATAAGGTGGCCACACCAACCGTCCCAACCTACACGATGTGTGTCAGGGAATTTATGAAAGGCTTCATATACTGGAGAACTCTCAATATCGTACCTTGAACCACCGCCAATGGTATAACTCTCCGTTCTGTGGTTGAAAGGCGCAAAATAATCCATTAATGGCCCTTCATTAATTTGAAGCATTGAAAAAATAAAAACCGGTTCGCCAGCCTCATTTCTATAAAAGCCATCTTTTATTTCTAAACTTTCCAATGATGGAAAGGGAGGTACAAAAAATGCTTGAGGTTTGGTATCATCTTCTGGGGCGGGTACATCTATTGCTGTAATACCAGCAGAAAGCAGAATCTCTATTTCATTAACTGCCTTGTTGCATGAAGAAATAACATATTCTAATATTTTTTTTTCCTCTTCGTTATTTTGAAACCACACCAATTTACTCCTAATTCCAAGCCCAACATTTGCAGTGATAAGCGGAATCTGCTGGTACAACGTTTGATAGCCTTGCATTTTGGCAAACGCCACATCTTTTTCAAGTTTTTTGACAGCAGCCTTTGCCTGCTTTCTTAGCTGTATAGTTTCCGAATCCGATTTTATTTCATGCAAAGGCCCTGCAAGCATAGGGTAAACATTGCGATTATCAATAACAACGCGACAGTCTGTTGGTTCTACTCTAGATGCTGTTTTACTACTTTCTTCACCTAAAACCAAGCGAATATTATCAACATAAATTGGATGATTCACAGCGCCAAATGAAAGACGAAATTTTCGAATTTTATCCAATGCT
>CAYPHN010000071.1:6256-12830 GCA_964410265.1 uncultured Flavobacteriaceae bacterium
TCACCCTCTGTGACCATTGCTGTTTGGAGCTTAAACTCAAAATGGTTCCAACCTTTGTTAAGGAATACTTTATTCCAATTATAAGCTTGGCCTTTCAGCTCGACCTGCTCATCTGTGGCCAATTCATCTACTATCATAATTTGACCGTAATAAAGTTTTGCAGACGGATTATATATATCAAATTTCAATAGATCAAAAGCACTCCAATCTTTCGAGAGCTTTTTACTTTCTATCCAAAGAGACTCTCCGTCTGAAGTACTCAATTTAATGCCGTTTTTCCCATGTGCCGGAAATTCATCTGACAGGGAGATTGAACCCTCCCAATTGTCGAGAGATGATTGGTTTTCAAAATCACTTAGCACGTTTACTTTATGGATGTCATTATCATTACTTGAACTAACTTGTTCTGTTTTTTTACAGCCAAAAGCTAAAAGCAAAAATATTGATAATGTGGTGAAAATATTTTTTGTTTTCATATTTACTATATTTATTATGGGTATTTATTTTTCTTAAAATTCGAGATTATAAAGCGTTCTTATTTCATCAATATCTAAAACTCGGTTATAAATACGAACCTCATCTAGTTTGCCTTTAAAAAATTGATTTCCAGATGGATAATTACCAAACATCAATTGCTTAGGCCAACTATCTTGAAGAGAAAAATTTGAATTCGCAACCTCTTCTCCATCTATGTAAAATCGCTGCATTGAGCCATCATAAGAATAAACACAATGGTGCCAATTCTTTATTTCAGGAATATTAGTTTCCAACAGTGTTCCGCCTCCCCACAACCAAATATCAAAACCCTTTGTTTGATAGACGGGAGCTCTTAACCCAAATTGGATTCCTTTACCTTGTAAAGTATCTACCAAAACAATCATATTCTCGGCATTCTTATCGTATTTATAGTTTGGTGTTCCTTCTTGAAAATACCACCATGAAATAGTTTTAGGGCTACCGTATGTTGGGAAGTCTTTTAAATTTACCCAAATCATTGAACTAACGCCATTAAAATAGCAGGCACTATTTTCTTTTTTAAATTTATCCTGTGTAAAGCCAATGTCATTAACAAAAGTTATATCTGTACTACCAGAAACTACATTTTTAGCATTACCATTAAACGTATAATGAACCAACAATCCTCTTTCTATGTCAATTTTTTTATTTTCACATGACACAATAAGAGCAATCAATAAAATTAAAAGATATTTATTTTCTTGCATTACTACTTTATTTTTATACATTGATTATTTAATTCTTAACATTTACTCCTAGCTCTTAATATACCCAAACCAAGTAGGAACCCGAATTTTTATACTACTCTTTTTGCCGATAACTTCACCTAAATTATTAACCGTAGCTACGGCTATGCTTAAGAATTTAGATTCGTTATCAACAAAAACAGAAAACCTAAATTCTCCGATTCCCTACTTGGTTTGGGTATATATGGTTTTTACAAAATAATTGGTGCAATTCACTATTAAAAATACACTTCGTTTACCGTTATCTCTTTTGTCTATGTCCCTCATCATCAAAATTATTTATTGACGGTAATCTTACCAATCGTATACCACCCTTCTTCATCTCTCCCCTCAATAGCTAGTTTTATTTTAGGTTTATGTGATTGCCGGTCTACAATACCAACTTGAAGCTCATAGTCACCTATTGGCATATCCAAGGGTATAAATACTGAGCCATCAAAAATATTGTCGCCTGGAAGCCAGGATTTAATATTTGCCTTAGTAATCATTACCTCCTTTCTGCTTTTGCTTTTAAATCGGATAGCCAACAGGAAATTTTTATAAATTGGCGCAACACCTTTGTTCTCCCACCACGATTTAAAAGAGAGCTTTTCATTGGGTTTTACAAATTCGGGAAAGGCAAAATTACGCAGTACAAAACGATACCCCATTTTCTTTAACCACTCGTCAATTTGTGCCTTCCATTCAGGAGGTACACTAGATGATTTGGCATTGAATGACGATATATGCCATTTTAAAGTTTCATTAATAATATAATCCACATCTTTTGCTGTGTACCCTTGTTTATCTTTCCAGTTTTTAAAGGTTCCGCAAATCTCAAGACTTACAGGAGCAGTTTTCCATGCGTCTTTCATACCGAAATCTGAAATTCCTCGAGGGTAAAATCGGTACATATGTGTCCAACCACCTTGGTCTTCTGCCCAAAAACTCAGGTCACCTATACAATCTACTCGCCAACCTACATTGGCCTGAGATAAACCATATTTATTTGTTTTTTCATCTGTCAAAAGCATAATAAGCGGTGTCTCCTTAAAATTGTCGGTATAAGCATTAACAAGTGCTGTTCTGGTTTTTTCGGTGAGTATGTCAGAACCCCTACCTTCTCCCCAAAAACCTACAATAGAGAGGTCAACAGCTTCTAGGCTAGGATGCCCGTCATACCGTTTTCCCAACGCTGATATCATTTTCCCAAAGTATTGCGCATATTTTGAATCTTCTGCATCAACACGCCATCCTTCTCCATCTGGCAACCATTCATCTTTATCTCCAACCAGCTCTCGATACCAGCCTGGAACATCACGTTCTGAACCTGTACCATATGGAGCGATACGTAGTAAGAGCGTCTGTTCCCGTTCATGCGCCGTTTGCAAGGCTTTATCAATCATTGCCCAGTTAAACTGATGCATTTCAGGTTCCATGAATTTCCAATAAACACGAAAATATGCAATGGTGGTCATTGGGTGATCTTTGTTTTCCAAGCTGCCATCAAAATCTTGATATTCTATGGGCATTCCTTCTGTCCAACCTATACCTTTGTTTAATTCGTCACCATTAAATCGCTGAAAAGTCATAAAACCAATACCTGGATTTGTTAGTACATCATCTATCTCTGTTGGGCGTACATATATTGTTTCTATATATTTTTGTGAAAGCATCAATACAGGACAAAACATAAGAAATGTAAGAAAGATTTCAAAAATCATATGTCGCTTTACAAATTTGTTTTTATTTAAGTTTTCAAACATTATTATATAGTTTTTAAAAATTAAAGATATTATTGAAAAGAGTCGTTTCTCTTGTAACCTGACTTAGGTTATCAAGCACCGACAATTGCTCTATTTGATTAAGCCCATTGCTCCAATAATCTTGCTTTTTTTTTGATTGTTTTGATAAGTTTCCATATTTATTAGAATATATTAAAACTCTATTTGAAATGACTCTCTATATTTTCTTAACCGTTCCAAATAACCTTCCATATCTAGTAATTGCTCATCATAAATCAAATAACTCAAATCGGCTGTACGATTTGCAAAATGACGAGAGCGATCCATTTTATAGAAATATGACTTATCAGGAGTTGACATACCCTTAGGAAGTCTTGTTTTTTCCCATATAGTTGTAAGTTTATTGAAGATTATTTCTCTTCTTTCAAGGCTGTTTTTAATAAGTTTCTCAGCTTCTAAAAGGCTTTCATATGCAGATTTTCGATTTAAAAAAGCATTACGATGTGCTTCTTTTATTGTATGTTCCAATTTTGAAAGATCTAAATAGGTTTGGCATGTATGATCAATTAAATCTGCTATAGATCTATATAACTCAAAATCATAACTATGTTCTAGATCCAACATTTTATTATTTTCAATAATCTGTATGGCCCGTGCCATTTTTTTGCGTTGCTTTCTTGATCGGGCTACCATCTCTTTATATTCCGTGTTCCAATACTCATCGTATTCTATATACTGTCCTCTAGGCATATCGGGCAAATGAGTTTTACCAATTACACCATGATGCCATACATTTCTTTCAAAAGTTGCTGCATAATAATAAGCACCATCGTTCAATAAATCGTATAGTTCTTTCATGTTCATTGCTTCCTTTCCGTAATAATTAGCGAAGAAAGAGCTTTCAAACGCTTCTAGTCCGATAGCCCTTCCGTTCCATGAATACTGCGCCGAGGTAGCAAAACTAAGCATCCACATCTGGTTGTGCAACCCTGAATCATCCCAAGAAGTGTTAATTATACCATCAAAAACACCTGAAATTGCACCAGATGAAAGTAAATCATAAGAGTTCTTTAAGCTACCGTCCACTTTATTCCCTCCCCTTTTCTTGAAATGGTAAGGAAGAAACAGCGGCTCCAATCCTGGATTTGGATCGTACATGAATATTTCAAATCCCATTAATTTTGCTTCTTTGGCATATTTGTAATCAGGAGTCATATAACTATAACTCTCTGTAAGCACTAAATCAGTATCTACTTTCAAATTTTTGATTGGAGACTTGTTTTCCCTCCATCCCATAGGTCTTTCCCATAACATTACCTTTCTGTATTTTTTAAGATATTTCAATGCTTTACTAGCAAACAAATGATATAATCCACTATTGCCAATTTCCTTCGCTTTGGCTTTACATTTTTCACATTCACCCAATTCAAATGTTTCATCAGATCCAATATGGATGTATTTTGACTCTGGAGTCGCTTTTATTGCTTCATCCCAAAGATCGAACAACACGTCATAAGTTCCTTCTTTTAAAGGGCAAAACTCCCAATCTGAATCTGCAACTTCTCTTAAATGTTTGAATTTATCCCATTTTAGAATAAAACTCACATGGCCCAATCCCTGAACCAATGGCACCAATTCTATATGATATTCTCTTGCATATCGCGTAAATTCTTGCATTTCTGCTATGGTAAACGCACCGGGCGCACCAATTTCAGGGTGACTTTTATAGGCCAATTTATCTTCCCACTCCCAAACCAACATATTAATTTTATATCTAGCAAGGTCTCTTATAAAACTCTTTACATAGCTTGCTTTATCTTGATGATGTTTTGTATCATAGTGAATAGCTCTCATTTTTACATCGGGCCAATCTGTAATTTTCATTCCCGGAATGTAAGTAACTTCTCTTGATTTTTTTATCAATTGAAAAAGAGTCTGAACACCATAAAAGAGTCCATCTTCATCTTTCGCACTAATAGTCAATACATTACTTTCTGTACCTAATTCGTACCCTTGTTCGCCTACTAATTTAGAATATCCTTTTCTTGTTAATATTAATTTACTACCTCCTTTTTCTTCATTAATACTTACCTGCAACTCCCATTTATCTTGTAATTCTTTCTTTAAATACTCCGCAGTTCTTAAGTCAATTTTACTATAATTTTTATCTAATACAATATTGATATGGCCCTGTAACAAAAAATCAGTTCCTCTTAATTGTATCTTTTGGGGATAGGGAATTACATGCAGATCAATTTCAGAAAGTTCTGATGCCATACTATGCTTAGAAAATAACATTCCTAATGTAAAAATTAGTGCTACTAAATAAATTTGTTTATTGAGTTTTCTCATTACTATTTAATTTTTTAATTTGTTCTTTATTTATTTTATTCTAAAAATTGTTTTACTAAATAACTTTGTGCTTCTCTATCTGAGCTTGCGAATAGTTCTAGATTCGTTTTAATTTTTGAATTAATTCTTTCTCCTTCTTTTAGTTCTTCTAAATACATTTTTAGTTGATTTTTAGTCATTAGGTATAACTGTTCAGATAGTTTAAGTATTATGTGTTCAGGAGCATTGTTTAATCTCTCCAAAATTAAACTTCTAGTATTAACATCGAGTTTGGCAAAACTATTCCAAAATTGTATTTGTAAATCATCTCTTTCCCAAAAATATTCTGGTAAGTTTTTTATGATAAATCCACGAACTAAAGGAATTCCCGATGCAAAAATATTGGCAATTCTCATATAATTATGTTCATATTTTAAATTGTCTAATTTACTTAATGCAAATAGCTGATAATTGGCATTATTACTATTCAGCATGTGTATTATAATATCATCGTTCATTATGGACAGCGTATAACTTTTAAGCACTTCTTTAACCTTACCATGAACAATGTGCCAAGCAGTATAACAAGAATACAATGCGCCTTCAACTACAGATTCTTTTACTTCCGATATAGTTGCTCCAGAAATGGCATCCAATTTTCCTACTTCAAAAGTTTCATGTTTTTCGATTAAATCTTCCATTTTTCTTCTTTTCAAAATGGAGTTATCATTCATTAGCAAAAGATGGAGTTTTTTGTAGTCTTCAATTTTGAACTGGTCATGGTCATATTTTGTTAAAGGGGCTTTTTTTATTCTATCAAAACCAGCATATTCTCCTAAAAGGTTCCAGTATATCTGAATCTCCATTAATCTACATTCTCCATCTGCACAAACAGGTGTAATAATGTTACTAAAATATAAAACAGGAATATTGTTAGCATCTACAAGTTTAATAATACCTTGTTTGCCTAATGAATCTACTTCAACATATATTGATGTTTTTATTTCTTTAAGAATCTTTTGTTTGTCCCAGGCCATGGTATAGAATTCTGGTTTTTTTTGCCCTATATCACTCGAATATCCCATGTCAACCTCATCAGAAATATCTATCTGAGCTAGTGCCAAACTTATAAAAAAATAAAAACTAACTTTTAAAACAAACTTCATTTACTCTTTTTTTGACTTTCTATTAGATTTAAATATTCTTTTAAATAATTTGTATAAATACTATGTAATAAAATGAAAAATAGTGTTTTAA
>CAYPHN010000072.1:0-12777 GCA_964410265.1 uncultured Flavobacteriaceae bacterium
AAAGTTAATGGTAAACTTGTACAATTGAGCAGAGTGTTAAAAAGTGGTGATCAAGTAGAAATTATAACTTCAAAAAATCAAAAACCGAAATTGGCCTGGTTGGATATTGTAAAAACCGCCAGAGCAAAATCAAAAATAAAAAATACTTTAAAAGAAGAACAAAAATTAATTGCTAAGGAAGGCAAAGAGGTTTTGTCGAGAAAGTTGCGTCATTTAAAAATCAAATTGAATGAAAAAACCATCAATCAACTGGTTAATTTTTTCAATTTAAAAACGAGTTTTGATCTTTATTACAGAATTGGAAATGGTTCAATAGAAAATCAGCAATTAAAAAAATATGCAAGTCAGCGATCCAATGCAATCATGCATTTTATTAAAACAAAAATGAATCGCTCCACCGCAATTAAAGAAGGTGGATTAAATGAAGAGGTTAATACCAATTATGACATGTTGGTTTTTGGTAAAAATGAAGAAAAACTAATGTATTCCATTGCTAAATGTTGCAAACCTATTCCGGGCGACCAGGTTTTTGGATTTGTTACAATTAAAGAAGGTATTAAAGTACACAAATACAATTGTCCTAACGCATTAAGTATGCAATCTCAATATGCATACCGAGTAATAAGTGCAAAATGGATTGATTCTACACAGCAAGGATTTAAAGCTTCTTTGCAAATAACCGGTATCGATAATCTTGGTTTGGTTAACGATGTTACAAAAGTAATATCAAACAATTTAAATGTGAACATTACCAATATAAATATATCTGGAGATGAAGGATTTTTTCAAGGTAAAATTACGGTTCACATTAAAAACAACAAACAATTGATTAATTTAATGCAACAAATTAAAAAGATTGATGGCATTGAAAAAGTGGAACGTGAAAATGCGTAAATATTTTATATTTTTTCAAAATAAATCTTTTTATTATTTGGATAAACAGTAACTTTGTTCCTTAATTTTTTATTTAGTACAAATGTCAACAAATAAAAATCAAAATATAGTTAAAGAGTTCTTTACTAAGTTTTTAGAAGACAATAATCATAGAAAAACTCCCGAACGCTACGCCATTCTTCAAGAAATTTATGACAATAATGAACACTTTGATATTGAAACACTTTATATAGAAATGAAAAATAAAAATTATAGAGTGAGTCGGGCAACACTTTATAATACCATTGAGCTACTTTTAGAATGTGGTTTGGTTAGGCGTCATCAATTTGGACAAAATCAAGCACATTATGAAAAATCGTTTTTCAACAAACAACACGACCATCTAATTATAACCGATACTGGGGAAGTAATAGAATTTTGTGACCCGAGAATTCAAAATATTAAAAAATCAATTGAAGAAGTTTTTGATGTAAAAATTGAAAGTCATTCCTTGTATTTTTATGGGCAAAAAAATAAAAATCTAAATAAACTATAATATTTTCTAAATGATTGATTTACTATTAGGATTACAATGGGGTGATGAAGGTAAAGGCAAAATTGTAGATGTCTTAACTACAAATTACGATATAATAGCCCGTTTTCAAGGAGGACCAAATGCAGGACATACTTTAATTTTTGACGGCAACAAACATGTTTTACATACGATCCCTTCAGGTATCTTTCATAAAACCGCGATTAATATTATTGGCAATGGCGTTGTAATTGACCCTGTTATTTTTAAAAAAGAACTAGATAATTTAGCCAAATATAATCTTGATTTTAAAACAAAGCTGTTAATATCGCGTAAAGCTCATGTCATTTTACCAACACATAGAATATTGGATGCTGCGTCAGAATCTATGAAAGGTAAGGCTAAAATTGGTTCTACTTTAAAAGGAATTGGTCCAACTTATATGGATAAAACTGGAAGAAACGGGTTTAGAATTGGTGATTTTGAATTGGATAATTGGAAAGACAAATACAATAGTCTTGCCCAAAAACATTTAAAAATGATCGATTTTTATGATGTCCAAATAGAGTTTGATCTTGAAGAATTAGAAAATGAGTTTTTCGAAGCTGTAAAAGTTTTAAAAAATCTTACTTTTATCGACAGTGAAGAATATTTTAATCAGGCTATAAGCAATGGAAAAACTATTTTGGCTGAGGGTGCTCAAGGATCATTACTAGACATTGATTTTGGCACATACCCTTTTGTGACCTCGTCAAATACTACAGCAGCAGGAGCCTGTACTGGTTTGGGTGTTGCACCGAATAAAATTGGAGAAGTTTACGGAATCTTCAAAGCTTACACAACTAGAGTTGGTTCGGGTCCTTTTCCAACTGAACTTTTTGATGAAGATGGTGCAAAAATGGCCAAAGTAGGTAATGAATTTGGTGCCACCACAGGAAGGCCTCGTAGATGTGGGTGGTTAGATCTTATCGCATTAAAATATGCCGTTCAAATAAATGGAGTTACACAATTAATGATGATGAAAGGTGATGTACTCTCAGGTTTCGACACTTTAAAAATGTGTACAACTTATAATTATAAAGGTAAGGAAATTGATTTTTTGCCCTATAATATTGAAGAAGAAAATGTATCCGTAAATTATACAGAGATTAAAGGCTGGAAAGAAGATTTAACTGGTATGACAAAAATCGATGAATTACCGAAAAATTTAAATAATTATATTACTTACATTGAAGAGTTTGTTGGCGTACCAGTTACCATTGTTTCTGTTGGACCTGATAGAAAACAAACGATTACAAAGTAATTAACATTTTAGTCACAAATAAAAGCTGTTTATAATTTACGATAAACAGCTTTTTCCATATCCCATATAATTGCGTAAATTTGACTCAAAATACAATGGATTGAAAACAGGTCTCTTTTTAATTTCTATACTTTTATTTACCACATTTTGTTATGCCCAAGGTAAAAAAATTACTATTGTGCACGCCGATAATTCAACTATTGATGAAGAAAGACTGCCAGGAGCTACCATATTATTAGGTAATGTAAAAATCAAACACGAAGGTGTTATATTGGAATGTAAAAAGGCTATTCACTATAAAAACAATAACTTTATTAAAGCTTATGGAGATGTAATATTAAACCAAGGCGATACCATTATACAAACAAGTAGATATACTGAATATAATGGCAATACAAAAAAAGCTTTATCATGGGGTAATGTTGTAATTAAAGACCCTCAAATGACATTAAGAACTGACACCTTAGAATTTGACAGAACAGGGCAGTTTCTTTTTTATAAGTATTTTGCAACCATTAAAGACAGCATCAATATTTTAACCAGTAACACAGGTAATTATTATTTGATTAACAATAAATTTCAAGCCATTTCTGATGTGGTAATTACTAACCCAGATTATATTTTAAATTCTAATCATTTAGATTATTACACCAATAGTGGTCAAGCATTTCTATATGGAGCCTCAACAATTATAAGTAATGACAATTTAATTTATAGTGAAAGAGGTTTTTACGATACCAAACAAAACAAATCCTATTTTACTAAAAATGCTCGTATTGAATATAATGATCGCGAGATCAAAGCAGACAGTTTATATTATGATAGAAATATAGGTTTTGCTTCGGCTACAAATAACATACAAATTATTGACACCTTAAATAACAGTATATTAAAAGGTAATTATGCCGAGTATTTTGAAAAATTAGATTCGGCCTTTGTCGTTAATCGGGCGGTCGCCATTACCAATACAAATACGGATTCATTATTTATTCATGGAGACACTTTATTAGTAACTGGCAAATCGGAAAAACGAATCATAAGAGCATATCATCGTGTTAAATTTTTTAAAAGTGATATGAGCGGTAAATGTGATTCACTCCACACCAACCAAGCTTCTGGGTTAACACAAATGTTTAAGAATCCAGTGTTATGGTCAAGTGACAGTCAAATTACCGGAGATACAATACAATTATTAAATAATCCTAAAACCGAAAAACTTGACAGCTTAAAGGTACTGAACAATGCTTTTATCATTAGCAAAGACTCTGTTGGCTTTAATCAGATCAAAGGAAGAAATTTATATGGTAAATTTAAAGATAATGATTTGCATTTTGTAAGCATTATTGGAAATGCTGAAGTTATCCAATTTGTTAGAAATGACACCAATGATCTTATCGGAATAAATAAAACCACTTGTAGTTCTATTGAGTTTATTTTAAAAGATGGCGCCATTGAAAATGCTAAATTTATTACACAACCGGAAGGAGAAACTTTCCCCCCTTCTAAATTACCAGAAAATGTTAGAAAACTAAGAGGTTTTATATGGCGAGAAAATGAGAGACCATTAACCAAAGATGATATTTTTGTGATGGACGAAAAAACTACGCAATAATACCTATATTTATTAAACTAAAATCATGAAAAGTGATTTCTTTAAATATCAAGCACAAACTTCACCTAATCCACTGGCTTTAGAAATTAAAAAAGCTTCTGGCTGTTATATTTATGATATTCATAATAAAAAATATTTAGATTTTATTGCTGGTGTATCAGCAAATACACTGGGTCACAATCATCCAAAAATAGTAGACGCTATAAAAAAACAGGTTGACACTTATTTACATGTGATGGTTTATGGTGAATTTATTCAAAAACCTCAAGTAGAATTATCCAAATTATTATCCAATCATTTACCAAAAAATCTAAATTCTGTTTATTTAACAAATTCAGGAACTGAGGCTATCGAGGGTGCATTAAAACTTGCTAAAAGAGTTACAGGAAGGTACGAAATTATTGCTGCAAAAAACTCTTATCACGGTAACACAATGGGAGCCATGAGTGTATGTGGAATAGAACAACAAAACAGTGCATTTAGACCTTTGATACCAGGAACAAAATTTATCGCTTTCAACAATCTTAAAGATCTTAATAAAATAAGCAAAAAGACAGCGGCAGTAATTTTAGAAACAATTCAAGGTGGTGCAGGTTTTATAGAACCAATAAACGATTATTTGAAAATGGTTCAACATAGATGTAATGAAGTTGGTGCAATGCTTATATTAGACGAAATTCAAACTGGTATTGGTAGAACAGGATCTTTTTTTGGCTTTGAAAACTATCAGGTCATTCCTGATATAATTGTTTCTGGCAAAGGCTTAGGAGGTGGTATGCCAATTGGAGCTTTTATATCTTCTTATGAAAATATGGCCTGCTTAAAACAAAATCCAAAACTTGGACATATAACTACATTTGGTGGCCATCCTGTAATTGCAGCTTCTGCTCTTGCCACCCTTAAAGAGCTCTTGCGATCTAATTTAATGAAAGAAGTATTGAAAAAGGAAAAAATAATTAGAGATTATTTGGTGCACCCTTCTATTGTTGAGATCAGAGGAAAAGGTTTGATGCTGGCTATTATCTTAAAAGATAGTGCAACAGCAAATCACATTATTTTAAGCGCTCTAAAAAATGGCTTGCTTTTATTTTGGCTCCTTTTTGAGCCTAAAGCGATAAGAATAACACCTCCTTTAACTATTTCAGAAAAAGAAATAAAATTAGGTTGTACTATTATTATAAATATCTTAAATCAAAATAATAGTTAATAATATCTTAACAAAAACAATAATTAGATATTATTTAGTTAATTTATTCATAATTAATTTAATTTTTATGTGTTTTCTGTAACAATAGTTTCTTTACTAACGTCTGTTAAGAAAATGTCTAATCTAAATTATATATTATGAAAAAATTAATTATCGTAGCAATCGCATTATTTACTTTAAACGTATCTGCAACAGAAAAACCAATTAAACCTAATGAAGTTTTAAGATCAGAAATAGTTGAAATCATAGGTCCGAATTACACCAATGATTTTAACAATAAAACCTTTACAATTGAAGTTCTGTTTACAATAAATTCAAAAAGTGAAATCATTGTTCTTTCTGCAAATTTCGAAAGTAAAAATCACACCTTCTTAGAAGGTGGCTTTGAAAAGCCCCTAAAAGGGGCAATGAGTAACTAAACGTTTCTCAATGAATAAGAATCAATAAATAGCGCCAAAAAAATATCAAGATAAAATTCAGGCAAAGCCGTCAGAACATGACCACCTGCAAAGCAGGTGGTTTTTTAAGGTGAAATAAAGTCGTAGAAAACTTTATAAAAAATAAATTAAATTATGCAAAAGTAAATTACAAATCTAATAAAGTGGGTGAGTTATTTTTGTTGCCTGTTACTTTTAAAAAATCATAAAATTTATTTATTTATATAAAAAAGGTTTTTAAAACATGATGTTTTGAACACCTTTTTTGTTTTATGCAATTATCAGTGCTATACTACTATTATCATGAATGTATCATTTAATCATTTATAATATTTGTTATATGTTAATTTTGTTAATCATATCTCAACTAATTCTTAAAAAAAATTTCATTATAGTTAAATATTTCTTAAATACAAAAGATTTAACTTAAATAGTGTAACAACTACTTCAAATCTAACGTCCTTTATATAAATGTCTAATCTAAATTATATATCATGAAAAATTTAAAATTATTTTTTATTGCTTTTACCCTTTTTGCTTTTAGTGCATCAGCCGCTGTTTTTAATCCCATTAAACCAACGGATAAATTAAGAGCAGATATTGTTGATATTATTGGACCTAACTGTCCGTACGAATACGACAAGGATGAATGTAGTGCTGAAGTTTTGTTTACGATTAATTCTAATCGAGAAATTATAATATTATCAGTAACTTCTCCTAACGAAAAAGCTGAGCCTTATCTAAAAAGCAAACTCAATTATAAAAAAATATCTTATACCCCAACTAGAGAAGGTGAAATTTTTTTATTGCCATTAAGAATGGTTAGAGAATATTAAAACTCTCGACTGTCTTTATACAATCAATTGTATTATTATTTGAATTAGTACTTAAGATCACAGTAAATAATCTATGTTTACTGTGATTTTTATTTGTAAACTGATCACAATTAATTTTAAAGAAAAAGATTAAGTAAATTAGCAAGTGATAAGACTCAATGGATTATATCCAAATTTTGAATTTCATAAGAAACGATTAAAATGAATTTTAAATTATTAATACTAATAATACTTCCAATATACTTTTTTGGCTGCAAAAAAAATACAGAGGAGAACCATATTAAACGAGAACCAGTAAATAATAAACCTAACATTGTCTTCATCATGTCTGATGACCACGCTTATCAAGCAATTAGTGCTTATGGTTATAGATTAAATAACACTCCTAATATTGATCGAATAGCAATAGAAGGCGCTATTTTTAACAGAGCATTTGTTACAAATTCTATTTGTGCTCCGAGTAGAGCGGTTATGCTCACTGGTAAGCATAGTCATATCAATGGAAAAGTAGACAATATCCAACCTTTTAATTGGAATCAAGATAATTTTGCAAAGTCCTTACAAAAAATTGGCTATCAAACAGCCCTAGTAGGAAAAATTCACCTCAATGGTATACCTCAAGGTTTTGATTATGCCAATGTGTTGCCCGGACAGGGTCAGTATTACAACCCTGATTTCATAGAAAATGGTATAAAAAAGAAATACCATGGTTATGTTACAACCATCACTACCGAAATTGCATTGGATTGGTTAAATAATAAAAGAGAAAAAGAAAAACCATTTTTACTTTTGTATCATCAAAAAGCGCCACATAGAACCTGGATGCCTGAATCAAAATACTTTGATTTGTTTGATGAAAAAGTTTTTGAGTTTCCAAAAAATTTCTTTGATGACTATAAAAATAGACCTGCTGCTGCTTTACATGAAATGGGAATTTACAAAGATTTAGATATCGTTTACGATTTAAAAATGCTCGATAAAGAAGGTGAGATTCAAACCAAATATAGAAAGGCTTTTCAAAATCAATACAATAGAATGGATTCTTTACAGATGCTAACTTGGAATAATCATTACAATCCACTTATTACTGATTTTAAACTAAAAGATTACCAAGGCAAAGATTTGGCAAAATGGAAATACAATCGTTATATGAAAGACTATTTAAGTACTATTCAGTCTGTTGATGATGGTGTAGGTGAAATTTTAAATTATTTGGAAGAAAATGGCTTGTCGCAAAATACAATTGTAATCTATACATCTGACCAAGGGTTCTATTTAGGAGAACACGGTTGGTTTGACAAACGATTTATGTATGAAGAATCTTTTAGAACACCGTTGTTGATCAAATACCCTCAAGAAATAAAAGCGGGTACGGTTATTAATGATTTGGTTCAAAACTTAGATTTTGCTCCTACATTTCTAGATTATGCTGGTGCAGATATTTCTTCAGAAATACAAGGAGAATCCTTTCGTAAATTAGTAAGTGGTGAAAAAAGTGTTTGGAGAGATGCTATTTATTATACCTATTATGAGTTTCCGGGCGAACACCATGTAAAACGTCATTATGGGGTTAGAACAGACAGATACAAACTCATTCATTTTTATTATGATATTGACGTTTGGGAATTGTATGATTTGGATAAAGACCCATCAGAAATGAACAATGTTTATGGTGACTCTGACTATACAGAAATTCAAAAGAATATGCATGTCAGACTTCAGGATATAAGACAGAAATATGGGGATAGCGATACCTTATCAAAAACATTTAAATAGATACCTAAATGCTAAAAATATGCAACAATAATATCTTTATTATGAAATTTTTTCTAATCATTGTTCTTCTTCTTTCTACAACTTTTGTTTTTTCACAAAAGAAAAAACCAAATATTCTATTTATCATTGCAGATGATCTAACCGCTACAGCAGTCTCTGCCTATGAAAATAAAGCGAGTAATACTCCTAATATTGATAAATTGGCTAGTGAAGGTGTTAGGTATACTAAGGCATATACACAATACCCCGTTTGCGGCCCTTCAAGAGCGTCCTTTATGTCTGGTTATTACCCCAATGCTACAACAACCTTTGGCTATGTAAGTGGTAGAGAAAATATTGGACCAAATAGAAAAACTTGGCCTCAAATATTTAAAGACAATGGTTATTACACCGCACGTGTAAGTAAAATATTTCATATGGGAGTTCCTATAGATATAGAAAATGGTTCAAATGGAGCAGACGATGAAGCCTCTTGGACAGAACGTTACAACAGTCAAGGTCCAGAATGGCAAGCAATTGGCGAAGCTGAATTGGTTCAAGGAAATCCTCAAGGAACTATAAAAAGAAAAGGTGGTAATGTAATGACTATTGTAAAATCTGAAGGAGATGACCTGGTACATTCCGATGGTAAAACTGCTCAAAAAGCTATTGAACTTATTAAAAAACACAAAAATGAACCCTTCTTTTTGGCCGTAGGATTTGTAAGACCTCATGTACCATTTGTTGCTCCAAAAAAATATTTTGAGCCCTATCCATTTAATGAAGTAATGATGCCTGAAAAAATTGAGGGTGACTGGAATGACATCCCCAAAAGGGGTATAAATTATGTTACAAGTATAAACGCTCAAATGTCTTTAGAACAAGAGAAAAAAGCGGTAGCGGCATATTATGCTTCTGTTGCCTATATGGATAAACAAGTTGGCAAAGTATTAAACAGCTTGAAACAAGAAGGTTTAGAAGACAATACGATAGTTATTTTTACATCCGACCATGGGTTTCATTTAGGAGAACATAGTTTTTGGATGAAAGTAAGTTTACACGAAGAATCGGTTAGGGTGCCATTAATAATTAAAGTTCCAGGCAAAAAACCAGCTATTTGCAACTCGTTTGTTGAATTACTAGATCTTTACCCAACCATTTCGGCCTTAGCCAGAATAAAAACATCAGGAAACTTACAAGGGAAAAATATAAAAAAAACATTAGATGATCCAAATTATAAAGTAAGAGAAATGGCTTTTTCAGTAAGTCAAGGTGGAAAATCATTTCTTTTAAGAACTGATCGATGGGCATTTATACAATACGATGAAGATGCACAATCTGGAATGGAACTGTATGATATGCAAAAAGACCCAAAGCAATTTCACAACTTGGCACATAAATTAGAATATGCCTCCGTTGTGTCTATGTTTCAAGAAAAGCTAAAGAATAAATTATTAGAAATTAGAAAAAATGATTTAGGGATTTCTTATTAACAAAAATACTATTCTTGTATCAAATTATCTAATAAATCTCTTACTTTACCACTATCCCAATCTGCTGCACCTGTTTTATTCACTACTATTTCTCCTTCTTTATTTATAATATAAGTTGTTGGTAGAGAATTTGATTGCATTTCTGGAGGACTTTGAGTAATTTGAAAATAAACAGGAATATAATAATTATTTTTTTTTATAAATTTTTCTACTCTTACCTTTTCATCATTTGCTATAAATAAAAAAACCAATTTCTCTTTATAATCATCATATAAATCTTGAAAACTCGGCATTTCAGCTACACAAGGCGGACACCATGTTGCCCAATAATTTACAAGGACAACTTGCTTTTCAAAATCTTGAAAATTCACACTGTTCCCATTCAAATCAACCAATTGCCAATTACTATTACTTATTTTGACCCTATTGTTTTTTTCAATTTCCAAACTAAAAACTCTGGTAGTAACAAAAGAAACTCCTTTAATGAGTGTTGCCCTTAATGGCAAACCATAAGGAGTAAATAAAAAGATGATAAAAATAATAAAAAGGATATTGGATAGGTTTTTTTTAATGAATTTCATTTATAAGAATTTAATGCTCAAAAATAATCATTTCAAGTTTCTTATAAATAAAATTAATTTTTCTTTTTGAAGTATGATAACCGTACTACACAATACAAGAATTACTATGGCGACGCCAAATAATTTACCACCATCATTTTGGACTTCAATACCCAATATAAAAATATGAGCGAATATTGCACCAATAATTATTCCGAGTCCGAAAACAGCACCAACTAATGAAGTTCTTCGAAATAATAATAGCCAAGTAGCAATTAATTCTAATAAACCAATTCCAATTCTGCCAAAAGGCTCGATTCTAAGCGTTGAAAAAATATACACACTTTCTGGAGCAGCCATAAATTTATAATACAATGTTTGTATCAATAACATTGCTGCAATTAGTGAACAAATTCTTTCAGCATAATATTTCATTCTATTTTAATCCTTGATAATATTGTTCCAGTTCTGGTTTCCTTTATCAATTAAAACCAGTTCATCATCAATCCAGTCATCTATTACACTTGAAAAAAAACTATCGTAAAAAAGATAAAGTTTGCCATTGGTTATTTTATAAGTTTTTGGATCAACCTCCATCTTTTCACCCCTCATACTCATAGCATATGCACACCAACCTCCAAATTGTGGTACAAATTTATCTGATGACTTCATAAATTTATTCTTATTTACCTCATTTTCAAAATAATATGTTACATCATCCAAATTAAAATTAATAGATGATTTTCCTTTTAGAGGTTGTTTATCAAAATAACTAACGGGGTCATAACCATTTACTGCTACATCTTTCTTGTTTAAATTTAAATGCTCTGAAGATACATTAGCTTTCTGAGCATAAGAATCAAATGATACAAGTACTAGGATACTAAAAATTAATTTATTCATTTTTATAATTTTAATTGGTAGATACTAAAGATACGAAATAAAATAAAAGCGTTAATTAATTTAATTAACGCTTTATACAAATAATGAAATTATTTAACGTGTTACTGTACCTGTTGCTAAATTTTCTAGATGTAAAAGCATATCATATACTACATGATCTTCTGCATCATTTGGAACGTGTCCAATCAATGGCTTCAAAGAGAACGGAGCTGGACTATCATCTGGCACTGGCTCAATTGAAATAACATTTAACATTCCTGATAGATCTACAGGAAAGGTTAATCCTGAAGGAGCGTTTACTAGAAAGTCTTCTCCTGGATAAGGTGGTACACCACCTGTTCCGCTAAATCCGCTAAATGAATCAGGCATATCGACTGCTGAAAAAGTTCCTGTTGTTACTGGCATTCCATCAATTACAGCCCAGCCTTCATAAATCCACCCTGCAGGTAATGTAGGTAAAGATAAACCTGCCGCTGGAGGAAGGGCTCCTAAGAACCAAACACCACTGTTTTCGTTATTCATTGCTCCATCACTAGGGGTTGCTAAGATATATTTTCCATACGCACTTGTATAATCTCCTATAACAGCCGTTGTAACACTAGCAGAATTTCCTGAAAAATCTCCTACTAAAATTTTTGTTTCTGCAGGTGCAGGGTCTGGGTCAACTAAAGGCTCAATAGAAAGAACAAATCTTGTTGCCGTTTTTAAATCAGTAATATTTACAGTGAAAGACTGAGGGAAAGTTACACTTGTAAAAACACCTGTACTTACAGGGCCTCCATCTACAATTAGCCATCCTTCATAAACAAAGTCACTTCCTAAGGCTTCTAATCCTGATAAATTTAATGTTAATTCTCCTGTTCGAATAACAGGTGGTGAGTCATCATCATTACAGGATGCGAAAATTAACGGCATTGCGATTAATAAAAATAATAGTTGCTTTTTCATCATATTGATTTTTAAATTATATGATAAAATTAAGCCTAAGGGTATCTAATTTTATGTTAGCTAGCTAACATAATCTTATTTTTTTAAAATAATTTCTTTCCTATTAAAATCTAAATAACTTTCTTCTTTCAAATTATTCATCAGTATATTCAATGAGGGACGTGAAATTCCTATTAAAGAAGCAATATCTTTTTGTGTATAAGGATGTTTGATCAAAATATCTCCATTTGCTAATACCTGACCATATTCTTTTTCTAATTCTACCAAATATTCTGTCAACCTTGTTCTGGCATCTTTAAAAAGCAATAACTCTAAACG
>CAYPHN010000073.1:0-12690 GCA_964410265.1 uncultured Flavobacteriaceae bacterium
AAAATTGGAAGTACAATAACACGTTTACGTAAAGAAAGAGGTTTATCTCGTGAAGATTTAGGAACTAATGCAGGAACTTCTGGTGCTGTAATTGGTAGATATGAACGTGATGAGATTACACCATCTGTTGAGATTGCTAATAAAATTGCACAAGCTCTTGATGTATCTTTAGATTATTTGGTAGGCAATAATTCTATTATAAAAGACAAGAAAATACTTAAACGTATTGAAGCTATTGCAGATATGCCTAATAACGAGCAAAATCAAATCTTTAATGTGATTGATGCCTTATTACGTGATTACAATGCTAAAAAAGCGTATGCTTCTTAAATCAAAAAAGATAGCCGGAAAGCTACCTTTTTATTATGTGTAAAATTAGGTATTCTATTTACTTCACATTATAGCGAACTATCTTATACTTATCTTGCTCCTTTTCTAATCTAAATATTTCAGTAGTACTTTTCTTATCATAGTTAACTTTGTATTCAAATAGCAGATAGTTATTAATAGATGTTTTTACTTTTATTAATTCTTTGCTTTTAAAATCTCCTACAGAATTATCCTTTTCAATCATGAATTCTTTAAATTTAGAGTAGGGTGTTGTCTGATAAAAACGATAACTAATCAAAGTGTCTAACACCTTATAATCTGTTTGATTTTTATAGAACACATCAATTATTATTTCACCTTCTTTTGATTCTTTATCATTTTTTTTACAGCCACTTAGGGTCAATGAAATAGCAATAAAAATTAAAATAAAATATTTATTTATAATTCCTATATAACGAATTTCGATAAACGCTTTCAATGTATTTATAATTGATTGTATCATCTTTTTTCCTGTATATTTTAATACTTAGTTCTTCTTTTTCTTTAGAAATTGAGTCATCAATTCTTACCGCATTATATAGCTCATAATCTGAAGAGATTTTTGTTCCACCATATAATTTAATAGTTGGTCTTACATGGTTTAAAGAATCGATGTATTTTTGCTTAACAACACCTTTAAATTCAAATCTTTTTTCAGAATAAATTTGTCTCTCTATTTTTTTATTACTGCTTTCAATAAAAGCAACATAAATCACATATGAAAATAATAGAACAGGAAGAACAATACTTAATATTTTTAATGCTTTTTTTACTTTTTTAGGAAGTTCTAACTCATCTATAAAACTTACCATACTCTTGTTTTTGTCTTTCTTACCATCCCTCCTGTAATTACATTTGGTGATTTAGAAGGTGTTGTATAGTTTTTGCTATATTCTTTATAACCTCTTGATTTATCTGATGTACCAAAATTCGAAACATTCATTCTACTTCCAACAGACTTATATTTAGTCTCATCTACAGTTCCACCATAAGCTCCTCCAGTTCCAACACCATAAGCACTTAAACCGCCATTTATCGAGTATGAATTTCCATTGTATTCATCTAACAAAAACGGACCAGAATGAGTTGATTGTATAGATGCTCCATCCACCCCTATATCTACTCCAAGTCCAACATTTAAATTTGTATTAAAATACAGACCAGACTTACCCCCAGCATCCCTAACAAAACCAATATCAAATCCTAAACCACCACCAATTGCAGCATTCCAACTAAATCCCATCCTAAAACCATTTTTATTCTCTGATCCAATTATAGTTGTTCCAGCATCAGTAGTTGTATTGTTATTTGTGCTTAAACTATTGCCATCAGAATCTGTAACAGTACCATCATCACGGAAAGTATATTGATAAGCAACTTCGCCATCTTTTGTCCCAGTCAATGTTGAACCTTCATCCAAATGTTCTGCATTATCCCCGTACTTTAGCGCAGCCTGTTCCTGTGATGTAACTTCAGAATCGTAAAAAATTTGATTACCTCGTTTTATCCAGTCATCAACACCCTCTCCGTTAATATCAACAAAAAGCACAGGATTATTATTAGCAAAAGCATAAGGAGATTGAAAATTATACTGTTCAGATTTTGGGTCAACATTCATAAATCTACCCAATGCGTGGTCTAGGTTCCTTGCTCCTAAATCATACCAGTTTAAATCTAATTCATCTTGTAATTCCTTACCGTTATATTTCCACTTGTGCTCAGAAATTATATTGGTATTATATCCTTTATGTTTAAGCCCCATTGGATAATAATTATTCTCTTGTAATATTTCAGAAGTCGAGATTGAACCATTATTATCAAGATCACTATAATTTAAACGTACATTTCCGAGGTGATCTAAGTAAGAATATACATAATTAAAACCTCCTGAACCGTCTGGAGTAACATATCCTTCCGCATGGTTAAAGAACTGTAAAACATCATTCTCATAAATATAATTACCTGCGTAATCGGTAGTAGTTATATTTCCTGTATCAGTCACTTTCTTTTTTTGTTTTATTCCCGTTGCATCGTAAAAGTATTCAATTTTATTGTTACCGCCAAAATCGATGAAAGTTGGTAAATTTAAATGATTATAATTGATAGAAACAATACCTTTATTGGCATCAGAAATGATGTTACCATTGCTGTCATAAGAATAATCATTACCGGTATTGGTTCCATCTTTAAAGCCTCCGTCTTTATAACTGGAATTATCCATTTCAACTACTTTTAACAATTTATTACCAGAATCATAAGTATACCTTAAATCATCTAATCCATCACTTGGTGATTCACTATTTCTGTATAGGCTTATTATGTTCCCATTTTTATCATAGCTATCAACTCTTAAATCAAATCCTGAACTAGTACTATAAGCTCCCGTAGTTTTTATACCTAAATCTGCATAAGTAATCCTATTTAAGGCATCATATTCGTATGCATACCCTCTAGTTTTACCGTTGGTAATATCGTTTGCTGTTCTCCAAATAGTTTCACTAATATTACCGTTGTAAAGGGGAGTAAAAGAACCTCGTGTACCCACCTCTGAACTATTATAATTTATTTTAAAAGCAAATAAATCTGTAGAACCTAAATTACCCACTTCATTGATTTCTTTTAACCAACCTCTAATATTGTACTTGTAATCTACTACTTGTAATTCTGAACCTGTACTTTGGTCATTTCCAACTTTTTTTCTAATCAATTGACCTAAATCATCGTATTCATTGGTAGCTAATGTTTCTTCTCCTAAGTTGTTTATATTATTGGTTTGGGTGAGTACTTTCCCAGAATGATCATAAGTGAACTTATCAACAGAAACAATATTCGTTCCTGATTTCGTATGCGTTGTGGTAATCTCAAGTACTTTTCCTGTATAGTCCAATTTACTTTCTATTATATCTATGGTGTTGAGATAATCATTTTTTGAATACACCCAGATAGGACGTAGATGTTCATCATAACCAGTTACAGTAGTAATCCAATTATTTGTACTTAATACTTTTACCTTACTACCTGAGGCTAATCCATTAATACTGGTAATTATTGGTTCTCCATATATATTATTTACTGGTAAGGTAATTCCGGTTTCAGATCCCAAAAAATCATAGTTGTCATAGTAATTAATAGTATAAATATCATTAACAGATGTTGGAATTGAAACTGAATTGTAATATATAGTTGTTCCTGCAATCGTTGTTGGTGATGTTCTTGTTGTTTCGTATACAGAAGCACCCGAATTATCTATATTTATTTGGTATTGATCTTTGTCAATATTATATTGCCTCAAACCTGTATAAGCTACTCTTCCAAACGCATCATACTTTGTGAATAACCATTCTTTTGTTGGTTTGCTTGCTTGGATTGTGTCTTGCGTAAAAATTGGTTGGTCGATTTTATTGTATAAAACATATTCCCATCCTTTACCCGGTATTTTCTTTTCAATCAATCGGTTTCTCCTGTCGTATTTGTATTGATAACAAAGTTCATTTAATTCGGAGCTAATAGGTTTTGCTGAATTAGGTTCTGCATTTGGCGGCATTACATAAGTAAGATTACCATAATCATCATAAACATAATATGTGTCATGAGCCACTTCTCCATTATATGTTCGTTTTAAAATAACTTTATTTTGTTTGTCTTTAAACTCTTCTGTGGTACGATCTTTTGAAGTGCCACTATGGTTTTCATCCCGGGTAACAGTTTTGTATAGCTCACCAGCAGCATAAGAATTAACTCCGCCATTAAGCGTAGGCGTATAATCTGCACTTAAACTAACTGTGTAAATTTTCACTTCTCCTGTTGTATTAAGCTGGTAATCCAACTCAATTTCATTGCCATTACCTAATTTCCAATCCTCTCCAGGTGCAGCTTGTTTCACTAACCGATTAAGAGGAGAATTATCAAACTCTTTCTTTGAATAAGGGTTTGCAACATTTTTTGAATTCCATTCTCCAGAATAATTAGTATAATAATAATCCTGGATATCATTTAATACATCAATGCTATTAAACCTCCCATCTTTATCCGTTCCGGGAATAGGTAAGTAATCTATTTCTTGTCTACCAAATTGGTCATAAGCAATATGGGTGATTATATCTGCATTGTTACCTCCTTGCCGTACAGCAACATTTTGAATGGATCTACCTAAGCCATCATAGTATTGGATGGTTTCTATTTTTTCATCACCCAAAGCTTGATCAACAAGATTCGAAACATATCCTTTTTTATATATAATCTTATGGGTATAATTTTTTGTAGATGTAGGTACTACTTGTTGGGCCGTTGCACTAATACCAAATAAAATACTAGCAAATAATAATATTGTTTTTTTCATCTTTGATATATTTTATTGATTTTGTCCAGAACAACCCGAAACCACGTTAATTGATACGAATTTTGTTTTAACTTCATTGGTAGTTAAATCTGTTACTTTACATTGAATTGAAAAGGAATTACAATCACCTGAAGCTACCCTGTTTCTAAATGTTGAACTATTAGTCAAATAATTGATCGTTGTTTGCCCATTAGTTTTACTCCATTTGTATTGATAGTTACCTGACCCTCCTGATACTGTTATATTATATGTTACACTATTTCCAACGGATTGAGATGTACCACTATTAGAACTAATCTTAGATACCGATAAGGAAGGATAACTTTGGGTAACCGTTACTTGTTCTGAATAAGTAGTACTTTCTAAAGTTTGATTGTCTGTTACCTTACTGGTTATTGTAAAACTGGGTGAATAATTGGATGTGGTATTTACCGTAGTAGTATTTGTTGTAGTTGTATAAGTATTCGTGGTTGATCCATAAGATACTGTCCATTCATAACTAAAATCGCCTGAACCTCCAATGACACTAGCTGTAAATCCGACACTAGTCCCGGAAACTACTGAGGTTGGAATATTTGCTCCTAAGTCCTGTATGACCAATGCTTCTAAAGCATAATTATAACGATTTTGTTCTAGTACTTCTCCGTCTTTATTTTTAATAAATTGTAATCGGTTAAAATAATCATACTCGTAATAAGAGGTATAACCCGAAGGATCTGTGATACTTGTAACGCCTATCATAGGGTCATAAGTGTAGGTCGTAACTTTGGAACTTGAAAACCCCTGTCTTAAAGATTCTAATTTAGTTCTTAAAGTATTTTCAGTGGATAAGCTTGTATCTAAATTAGAGGAGTTTTCTACATCAGTAATCAATGTTTGTTGTGTTGATGTAATTGAAGCATATGCAGCATTTTCGATTTTGGCAATTGGTTTACTATTGTTATACCCCAAAATGTAAATAGTTTTAAGACCACCGGTTTTATAAGACTCTCTTATATTTCCGTTATTATAAAAATCAAAATGTATTCTATCTTCAATAGAAGATCCATCCTTTTGAAATGAAATCTGACTTGGTAATATTGGCCCAGGTAAGGAAGTTATATAATCTGTCTTTTTTGTGTATATAAGTTCATTACCTTTAAATGATTCTGTTTTAACTACTTCATTTAATCGATTTGCCAATACCAATTTACTAGCACCAGAAACATTTAAATCTTTTGGATAATAATATTTTGTTGTTAGCGTATCCCCAATACTATTTAACGTTTTTGTCTCACGAAGTAAATAATCAACTGTTGAATCGTAATTGTAATCTATAATAGAAAATAAAGTTTCGTCACCGAAATATTCTTCTTTCTCTATCTTTAACACATAACCTACAGACCCATTTGCATTTGACCTTCTCATCATTAAGGGGGAGAAAATTTCAGGTAAACAGGTGTATTTGTTTGGATCTAAATAAAAACAAGGTGATCTAAGTGATTTATTATCAGGTCCATATATATAAGCTATCCCACCTTTAGCTAATTCATATTCAACTTTCGTAGAATCTAGAGAGGATACACTAACAACGGGTTGATGTGTCAATAATGTCCCTTTGTAATCCACATAAATTCCCTTGGATACGTTATTTGGTAAATTTGAATTTGAATAACTTGTTTTATTCTTACTAATTATTTGATTAGAATTATCATAAACTTTTATTTCACTCTTTTTCCCATGAGAATAATCCAATAAATAATTATTTGAATTTGGTGGAATACCTGATGAATATACACCTGATCCTAAGCTATTAAAATTATATGTGTATTCAATATATCCATTTGTTGCAGCTGAATTTGTTATATTTTTTTTTAGTTCAAAAACTTTCGAATATCCGATATGTGGTCTGTTTCCTCCACTTGATGAAGTTACCCTATTTAAATATGTATCGGTCTTCCAATCATTAGTTTCTGATTGATCAATTCTCAATATCTGTGAATAATAATTAAGCTGTGGAGAAAAACCAATAAGCCCAGAAGACTTTGTGCCATTAAGATCAGTTTTATACTGGTAGCTTTTTTCCTTGGCTAATATATTCTCATTAGAATAATCCTTGATCGTATTAATTCTTAGCCCTGCTCGTTCAACTTCTCCAGTTCCTAATGTTCCATTATCAATCGACTCATCTCTAAAGACCCTTACTGACATAGTTTTAGTACTATTAGGATTAACTAACATTATTTGATAACATCCTGAATCAAGATTCAGAGTAGTATTTCCTTCAAAAATACTCCAAACAGGTGATACTAACAGGTTACCCGTATTGTGGTCATAAATTTCATCATAATCTAATGTTGTTGAATAACAAGTGGATTGTCCAGTTGCAAGGTTAACCTTTAAAGGAGATTTGAGAAATATTAAAGCATCATTAGGAAAAGTTGGATTTGATGTTGTTCCAACATTTTGAAAATCAATATTATAACTACCTGCCTCATCTATTTGAAAAATAATGGATTCTACTTTTGGCGGATTTGGATACATGTCTTGACAATATAACCCACAAGGTGTTGACTGGTCCGTACCGCCGGTTAATGAAAAATTTGCCTTTTCAACTTCTTGAACACTTGAACTTATATCATCATTTGTATATGGTGATCCATTTGGTTCATATTCGAATTCAGTATATCCTCCTGTTGGATATGTGATTTTTTTTAATATTCCTTTTTTAGCAAAACTAAAATCAGGTGATCTGTTGGCTCCCTCATAAATATCCCCACCCACAATAATTTTAGGATAAAGCACTGTGTTACTTTTTCCATTAAAATATCCTAAATAGTCTTGAGAAAGTGAAGATCTTTCTGCAATATAATTTGGCGAATCATATTCAAAGACATATTGATTCATTTTTTTTGTTGGAGAGTTAATAGTGATAGTGTCTAACTTTAATCTAATTTTATTATTATTAACTAATGCCTCTGTTATGTTAGGGTTACTTTTAAAATAACTATATTTAAAATCAATATGTTTCAATTCAACATTACTTGGTTGATCTAATCGAAATACTGTAATCTTATTTACAGAATTATTAGTGTATGTATCTAGTCGTGAACCAAGATCTATTGAAATTATTTTTTTTCCATTGTAATTTATACTTGTTAAAAATTGTTGGTCAATTTTATACTCTGAGCTAACGTTATATCCACCAGTTGCAGGATATGTTGTAATATATCCATCACCGTCTAACAAATCCGATCTAGTTTGTACTAAAGTTGCTGGCTGTGGTTGTGTCCATAATCCTGTGGAAGTATATATTAAATCAAAAATGTCTTTTTTATTTGGTGATTCAATTTTTGTGAGTAACCACGAAGATTTATAATCTTTATTAAATGCATTTGCAGCAATATCCGCAGAAGTGGATTGTGTTGTTTCGTACTTATTAAAATGGAAAATTGTTCCATTATCACTTGTTATTTTCCATGATATTATTGAATTATTGATATCTTTTACTAATTCTATTTTTAACCTTGGATTGTTAAGTGCTATGGGCTGTAAAGTATTTACATCAAAAACAAAATGATCACTAATTCCAAGAGCATTAAAACTATAATAATCTGGTAAAGCGTCTAATTTGGATGAATTAATATCAAGCAAAAATGTAAAATAATTCTCAACATCATTTTGATCATCGAATAGGTTATTATTTGCATAATATTTCAATAATGGTTGTCTTACTTCAAAGTCGTCCCAAAAAGTGAAATATTGAAAACTGGCATTACTGTAATCATCTGGTAAACCATTAATTAATCTTGAAATACGCCCTCCAACATTTAAATTCCAACCCAAACCGACTTGGGTTGCCAATTGCTCCACTTTAATACCCGAAGCATCATAACTAAGGTTTATAGGTAAACTCAATTCCCTCCCTTTTATGGTATATATTGGCACAGAAATATCAGGAGTTCCCGTGAACATGCTAATTGAAGGATCTCCATATTTGGTAAAAGCCTGAGCTTCAGGAGAATTAGGAATTGTTATTAACTTCGATAATTCTTCATCAGTATCTAAATTTTGGCAATAACAGAACCCTGTTATCAAAATAGTAACTATAAAGGTATAAATTCTTATCATTTATTATTTATTTAAATTAATTAATCTCGATTCTAACGGTAACTAATTTATGATGTCAAAATCAATACTAATTGTGGTTTAATCCACAAAAAAAATTGTGGCTCAAACCACAATAATATATCCGATAAATTATGTATAAATAATTTCTATTATTTTTAGGGAATAATTAAAGGTATAGCCATACAATGCTGCAATACAGTATCATACGGTTCCTTGTGGTGTTTTCTCTATGAGAAGAGTAGATTAAAAATTATTAATACAGAAAATGAGGTGAAATGTTTTTTACATTCAAATAATTTATAGTAAAACGCAGATTTGAGATGTATTTATGAAAAAAATGGATGTTTACAAATTGACCTAATTTGCTGAACTGATTTTTAGCAAAAAGAAAAGAGAAAACAAAAATAAGCACTAACGTGCCTGAAGAAATTGCTTTCTCTTTTCTTTTTTTTGACGTTTTTTCGTTTCTCTTTTGGAAAAAAATTGATTCAATTAAATAATACTTAACTTTTCATTATAGTCATCTAAAATATTATTTGGTAACGTTTTAAGATATATCTGAGTAGTATTTAGTTTGCTATGGCCTAGCATTGTTGAAATTGCCTGTAAAGGAATATTTTGAAGCATGGCATTTGTTGCAAAACTATGTCTGGAAACATACGATGTTAGAGTTTGTTCAATTCCGCAGAGTTTCGCAATGTCTTTTAATCCTTTATTATATCTGTTTCTTGCCCAAATAACATCTTTATATTGAAGATCCGGAGAAGACCTTTTAATTATTGGAAATATGAATTCATCCTTCTCCTTACATTTGGTATAAAAATTAAAAATTTCTTTAAGTTGATCTGTAATTTTTATATCATAAAGTTTTGATGTCTTTTTCCTTTGAAATTTTATTCTGCCATCTTCAATATTGTGAATTTTTAAAAAGGCCAAATCCATAAAAGAAATTCCATAGAGCATATAGGAAGCAATAAAATAGTTTCTGTAGTTATATATAATATTATCATTTTCAATTTTTAGATCTAAAATTTTTCTTATATAAGTTATATCAATAGCCCTCTTTTTTGTTGGCTTAGTTCTAATTTTATAATTTTTAAAAGGATACGCATCCATTTCAATCAACCCTTCCTTAATTCCTTTATTATAAATGGCTCTAATTGTTTTCATGTATACGGCTAAACTATTTATGGTATTTCCTTTTGCCAAGTGATGGCTTTCAAATTTTTTTAAAAAATCATAGTTAAGCTCATTAAATTTTAAATCTTTATCATCACAATATTTTTTTAATAAACCAAGGACATAATAATAAGAGTTAGCACTACCAAATCGAAGTGAGTTATTCATCTCGTCAACTAATGAATACCCGTAATTAAAAAAAGAATCATATGAGTTTTGAACTACAACTTTTTCTTTTACCTGTTTTATTGATAAAAAATTTAATACCCCTTTATCATAAAGTTCATTAATTTTATCTGACACCTTGATTTTTTCTTTGTCTAAAGAATTATTGAATTTATTTACTGATGATACTCCTTTAAATGAGGTTCTAACCTTTTGATTGGAATAGTCCCAAAATTTTTCTAAAATAGAATGACCTAAGGCAATGGATGTTGTTTTTCTAAGATGTGTCAATCTTAAAATTATTGGATAAGATTGATCTTTCTTTTTCCTTCTGGTGTCTAATGTTAACTTTACACTTGTGTTCATTCAATTCAAAGGTACATAAAAATTTGCACGCAATTTGCACGTAAAATTTAAATTTAATTGATTTCAAATAACATTAAATTTAATTAGATTGCTGATATTCAATATTATATACCATTATTTGTTTTAGTATAAGTGAATAAAACTCCTTCTGGCAGTCAAGAGGTCCGGGGTTCGAATCCCCGTAGCTCCACAGATGAATTGAATAAAGATTTTCAAGTAAATAATTATGTAGAAAGTTCACTTTCTTAAAGAATTCTTTACTTGAAAATTAACTGATGAAATCAGTTTAGTAATATTCAATTCTCAAAATGGGAACTCAAGAGATCATGTAAATAATCCCTGTAGCTCCACAATAGATCAATATTCTTAAAAGAAAGCGAGCTAAGAAAAAGCTCGCTTTTTTGTATTTATGAGTAAGAAATTCATAAAGCCCTGTTTTAATGAATTTGGCATGTGAAGTATTCCAAAAAAGGAAAAGCAAGAGGGTAACACGCTAAAGCGATGTTTAAATTTCCCTATACCAATAAGCTGCTGATAATTAGCCTTTTATATGATTATTTTATTTTCTTAGACTAAACATCTTATCAATTTTTAGTAAAAATCTGTTTTAAGCCAGTAAAATCAATAAAATGAAAAGTAAAATTATAACCGCTTAATTAAGCACTTTCTCCTTATATCAATAGAAATCGACAAATGCGCATTTTTTCTAAATAATTGCATAAATAGAAATGTTATTTCGTTTCGGTTAAACCAAAGAATGTGATACAGATGCAAGCGGCTGGCTCATTTCTTATAACCTATTTTTATTCTTGGTTTTAGATTTTCTTTTTTCTCCAAAAGTTCATCTAAATAACTAAAAACAAGTTCAATATTTTTATTCTGATTGGATAAATTCTTTTTAATTTCTTCTATCTCTAGCTTTATATTTAAATTATTTGTGAGCATTTCTCTTATCTTGGTAAATACTCTAATAATTCTAATATTTACAGCAATTGCTTTTGAACTATTCAGTACACTTGATAACATAGCAACTCCTTGTTCTGTAAAAACATAAGGAGCATATCGCAATCCCATTTTATTTGAAGAATTGGAGGTGACAAATTGGCTCCTCCAATTTTTAAACTCCTCTTTTGTAAGTTCAAACATAAAATCTTTTGGAAAGCGTTCTGCATTCCTTTTTACCTGCCTTTTTAAATACTTTGTTTCAACTCCATAAAGCTCCGCTAAACCTCAATCTACCATTACTTTTTGATCTCTGATTAAATAGATTTTACTTGTAATTATTTCGTCTGGAATACCAATCTCTTTACTCATTCATATTGAAATTATCAATTTGTAAAACTAATGTTTAATTTCTAAAAGTCACAATTTATGATCTTAGAAATTTTTATTGGAGGTGACAAAATGGTTCCTCCAAAATTGGGTATCGCAATTTGCGATATCAAGATTTTAATATTCGGTTTTTGAGCATAAAGCTTGCAGTGCCAAATTATTTCCTTAGAAAATTTTATTCCTACGGTGATACAAATTAATAATTTCCTGCAACTGTTTTAACCCCAATTTCTACACATGCTCTAAAAATTCGGATAGCAATATCCCCTCTATTAGCTACTAAAACCTTTTTAATTTTTCTTTTTTCTGGATTCTGCCAAGTACCTTAAAATATTTTCAAATCAAACAATGATTACCAAATTAAAACACCATGTATTCAATAATCTTCAAATTCCTATATGTGGACAGCTATTTGTAAGGATAAACTTTTATGATAGAATTGTTGAAGAAGCATGGCAACACGCCTACTAAAACTTATACTGGTTGCCATTAAAAATGAAACATTACATTTTAAAGAAAGTAAAAAATAGAGTGCTTCAAAACTGAAAAAGTACTTGTAATAATTGCACTATTATCTAGTTTGAGTTCTTAGAATTTTTTTATAAATAACTCATTTTCTTAGAATTCCCTTAAATGGGACAGGTTTTTGTAAAAGATTCCTGGAAATTGCAGGAGTGAAATCTCTATGAAACCATATCAATAAATTGTATCTAACAAAATCTCTCAATCCCTTCTATTTTGGTTTTGTTATACATCTTTAAAAGTATATATTTGCATTTTGTGAACTACCCTGCGCCAAGAGCGCTGGGCTTCATAGGTCAAACAACTTA
>CAYPHN010000074.1:0-12681 GCA_964410265.1 uncultured Flavobacteriaceae bacterium
TACTTTTTGGCGAGGAACAAATAGAATATGCCCTTCGTACGGCTTTTCCGTCAAACTCTTTTTGAATTGTTATATATTGACCAGGAATAAAATTAAATTCACTTTGTGCCTTTTCGGGAATATCAAATACTACCGAAACGGCATTTTTGGTTTCTTTTGTAACTTCTTTTATTGGAAGATTATAAAATACTGACATTTATATAAATTTAGCGTGCAAAAATACGATAAGATTTTACAAATTCTTATCCTCTACCCTTTTGAAATTTCATCTGAAAGTTCATTTTTATCCTCTTTTTCATAAGGAAAAAATTGTTGTAACTTTTTACCTGCTTCTAAAATTCCAAGTATCAATCCGTTAGCTTTATTTCCTTTAGTAAATTCACTTGTAACTGTATTCTTTACACTTTCCCAAAAATTATCAGGCACCACCTTATCTATACCTGAGTCACCCACAATAGCAAATTGTTTCGCTTTTACTGCAACATAAAATAAAACGCCATTTTTATCTTTGGTTTCATCCATATGCAACAAATTAAAAACCTCCTTAGCATGTTCTAAACAATCTTCTTTTAAATCGTTTTCCAGATGCACTCTAATTTCACCCGATGTTGCGGTTTCTGCTTCTTGTATAGCTTTGACAATTTTTTGTTCGTCTTCCGTGGTTAAAAACTCTTCTGCCTCTGTCATTTTATGATTTTATAGAAATAAATAGCCAAAGTAGGTACTTTGGCTATTTGATATTATTAATTTTTTTTATTAATTAAAGTCAACCGTAGGTGCATTTTCACTTCCTTCTGTTGCCTGAAAAAGCACCATGGGATCAAAGCCAAACATACCTGCTAATAATTTAGCTGGGAATTTTCTAGTAAATACATTATAATCTTTAGCCACATTATTATATCTGTTTCTTTCTACATTAATTCTGTTTTCAGTTCCTTCCAACTGACTTTGTAATTCTAAAAAGCTCTGATTCGCTTTTAAGTCGGGGTATTTCTCAACCACAACCATCAACTTACTCAATGCGCCACTTAAACCAGATTGTGCTTTTTGAAAAGCCGCCATTTGCGCAGGAGTAATATTAGTAGGGTCAATAGTTGTTTTTGTTGCATTGGCTCTAGCCTGAATAACGCCTTCTAAAGTTTCTTTTTCATGGCTTGCGTAGCCTTTTACTGTATTGACTAAGTTAGGTATTAGATCTGCTCTTCTTTGGTAAGCACTTTCTACATTTGCCCATTGTGTTTTTGCCGTTTCTTGCTTTTCTACTGCGGAATTATTAAATCCCACTGCCCAATTGTAAATTCCAAATGCAATAACTAATATAATAATTAAGGGAATCCATTTTTTCATAATAAATTTTTTAAAGTTGATTTTTAATTTGTGTTAATTCGTTTTTAATTTCTTCTAATCTCAAAATAATATGATGATTGGATTTTATTTTATCGGGGTTTTCTTTTAATTTATTTTTCGCTCCTTCTAAGGTAAAACCTTTTTCTTTTACTAAAAAATAGATGAGTTTTAAATTTTTCAGATCCTCTGGTGTAAATAATCTATTTCCTTTTTTATTTTTTTTGGGTTTTAACACTTCAAATTCATTCTCCCAAAATCTAATCAAAGAAGTATTTACTTCAAATGCTTTGGCAACTTCGCCAATTTTATAATATCTTTTTTCTGGTAATTCTATATGCATTAGTCGTACGATTGTCCTTCCTGAGAAGCTATTTTTAACATTTCTTTAAATTCTTTTGGTGATAAATCTCCATAATAAAAATTAATAGGGTTAACTGCATTTCTATTATATCGCACTTCATAATGTAAGTGTGGTGCTTGAGATCTGCCCGTGCTACCAACATATCCAATCAAATCGCCTCTTTTTACTTTTTGACCTCTTTTTACGTTATATTTTGATAAATGTGCATATAAGGTAACATATCCAAACCCATGATCAATTCTAATATGTTTGCCAAAACCAGTAGAGCCACTATCGGCTCTAGTAATCTTACCGTTACCAGTAGCGTAGATAGGTGTTCCCTTTGGGGAAGTAAAATCCATTCCTTTATGTCTTTTTCTCGCTTTGGTAAAAGGGTCTGATCTCCATCCAAAACCAGAAGCCATTCTTGTCAAATCTTCTCTGCTAATTGGCTGAATAGCAGGTATTGAAGCCAACATTTTTTCTTTGCCTTCTGCCAAAATAATTATCTCATCTAATGATTTGGATTGCACATATAATTGCTTGGATAAAATGTCAATATTTTTTGTAGCGTCAATAATCATTTCTGAGTTATTAAAACCTTCTAGTGATTTGTATCTGTTAACACCACCAAAACCAGCTTTTCTCTGTTCTTCGGGTATTGGGTTTGCTTCAAAATAAGTACGATAAATATTATTATCTCTTTTTTGTATTCCTGCCAAAACATCTTCTGCCTGCCCTACTTTTTTCTCAAGCAACTCATAGTGAAGTTTCATGTTCTCCAATTCTCTATTTAACACCTTTTGCTTTGGTGACTCTATAAACTGATACATTACCAAAACCATCAATGCGCCTAACATGACCGATGCCAATAAAAAAATCATTGATTTTCTAAATTTATCACGTTTTCTTAACTCTATTTTTCTATAGGATAGCGTTTCGGAATCGTAATAATATTTTACCTTCGCCATAACGTTTAATTATACTATTTTTGCAGCAGAATTTAAATATATTCTACTGTAAGAAAACAAATTTACAATTTTTTTGTTACTCTTTAAAAACAAAATTTTTAGTATAACCCTAGAATTATGACTTCACAAGAAATCAGACAGCAATTTTTAGATTTTTTTGCATCAAAAAATCACAAAATTGTACAATCGGCTCCCATTGTTGTTAAAAATGACCCTACCCTAATGTTTATCAATGCAGGTATGAATCCATTTAAGGAGTTTTTTTTAGGACAAAAAAAAGTAGAGCATAATCGAATTTCTGATACACAAAAATGCCTAAGAGTTTCTGGTAAACACAATGATTTGGAAGAAGTTGGTATGGATACCTACCACCATACTTTATTTGAAATGCTTGGAAACTGGAGTTTTGGCAACTATTTTAAAAAAGAAGCCATTGCCTGGGCATGGGAATTACTTACCGAAGTTTATAAAATTGATAAAAATAGTTTATACGTTACAGTTTTTGAAGGGGATAAAAGTGAAAACCTTGCATTTGACCAAGAAGCATATGACTATTGGGCAAAATTTATTGATAAAGACCGTATTTTAAATGGCAATAAAAAAGATAATTTTTGGGAAATGGGAGCCCAAGGGCCATGTGGACCTTGTAGTGAAATACATATTGATATAAGATCTGACGAGGATAAGAAAAAAATTTCGGGTAAAGACCTTGTAAACAAAGATCATCCTCAAGTTATTGAAATTTGGAATCTTGTTTTTATGGAATTCAATAGAAAAGCTGATGGTACCCTCGAAAAATTACCTGCAAAACATGTAGATACAGGTTTGGGTTTTGAAAGGTTGTGTATGGTGATTCAAAAAGTACAATCCAATTACGACACCGATGTATTTACACCCATAATTAGAGAGATCGAAACCATTACCGATACGACCTATGGTGAAGATGATAAAACTGATATTGCCATACGAGTAATTGCCGATCATATTAGAGCCGTCGCTTTTACCATAGCAGACGGGCAACTTCCTTCAAACAATGGTGCAGGCTATGTGATTAGGCGTATATTACGTAGAGCAATTCGTTATGGCTTTACATTTCTAAACAAAAAAGAACCATTTATTTATAAACTAACTCATATTTTGGGTGAACAAATGGGAAGTACCTTTCCGGAAATAATTGCTCAAAAACATTTAATTGAAAATGTAATTAAAGAAGAAGAAAGTTCATTTTTGCGCACGCTGGATCAAGGGCTAGTATTATTAGACAATATCATTAAAAACAACAAGACCCAAACTATTTCCGGTACAAAAGCCTTTGAATTGTACGACACTTACGGGTTTCCTAAAGATCTTACCGCTTTAATTCTTCGCGAAAAAGGACTCGATTTTGATGAAAGTACTTTTGATATTGAAATGGAAAAACAAAAATCAAGATCTAGAGCAGCAGCAGTAACGGATACTGATGACTGGGTAATTTTACAAGAAGACAATGAGGAAGAGTTTATTGGTTATGATTATTTAGAAGCCGAAGTAAAAATTACACGATACAGAAAAGTTACTTCTAAAAAAGATGGTAACATGTATCAATTGGTATTTAATCTAAGCCCTTTTTACCCAGAAGGAGGTGGTCAGGTTGGTGACAAAGGATATTTAGAAATTCCCAACGGTAATGTGATTTATATTATTGATACCAAAAAAGAAAACAATTTAATTTTACATTATACCAAAAACATACCTCAAAATCCTAAAGAAACATTTAAAGCTGTTGTTGATGAAAAACAGCGTAAAAGAACCATGTGTAACCATACCGCTACACATTTATTACATCAGGCTTTAAGAACGGTTTTAGGAACTCATGTAGAACAAAAAGGTTCTGCGGTTCACGCCAAAAACTTGCGTTTTGATTTTTCACACTTTTCTAAATTAACTGCTGAAGAAATTGTTGCAGTTGAAAGTTTTGTAAATGCACGAATAGATGAAAAATTACAATTAGAAGAAAATAGAAATACACCTATTGTTGAAGCTAAAAAAACAGGTGCATTGATGTTATTTGGTGAAAAATATGGAGACACGGTTAGAACCATAAAATACGGACAATCTGTTGAGCTTTGTGGTGGTACACATGTAAAGAGCACTGGTGATATTTGGCATTTTAAGATCATGACAGAAACTGCCATAGCTTCTGGAATTAGAAGAATTGAGGCCATTACTAACGATGCATTAAGAGATTATTATTTGGCACAAGACCAAGAGTTGTCTAATTTAAAAATCACACTTAAAAACCCTGCAAATACATTAAAAGCAGTAGGTGGTTTAATTGATGAAAATTCTAAATTAAAAAAAGAAATTGAACAACTTTTAAAAGATAAAGCCTCTTTTTTAAAAGATGATCTACTTAAAGATATAAGCGTTATAAATGGTGTTAATTTTATTGCTAGCCAAATCAATATGGATGCCAATACTTTAAAAAACTTAGCTTTTGATCTTGCAAGCAAAGTAGATAATTTATTCTTTATAGCCGGATCATCCATAAATAATAAAGCTTTACTCACTATTTATATTTCAAAAAATCTAACACAAGAAAAAGGCTTAAATGCTGGAACGATAGTTAGAGAACTCGGTAAATATATACAAGGTGGGGGTGGCGGACAAGCCTTCTTTGCGACTGCAGGAGGCAAGAACCCGGGCGGTATAAAAGAGGCCTTAGAAAAAGCCAAGACTTATTTGAATTAAAATGGATATATTCAACCCCTTGCTTGGTAGTTTTTCAAGTTATTTAAGCCTTTATAAAAAAAGAGCAGTTAGTGGTGAAGTAACTAGTAGAAATATAGATACGGATAATAATCTAAATATGGGAACAACCGCTCCGGTAAATAGTAATCATTGGGTTGCCTATGCAGGAATTATACATTAAGTAGAATTATTTAATTAAAAAGATGAAATTTAGAACCGAATTAAAAATCCCACAAGGAATAAACTCCATAGATTACGATTCAAAAATCGTACTATTTGGATCTTGTTTTACTGAAAATATAAGAAACCATTTTAATTATTTTAAATTTGAAACAAATATAAATTCTCATGGTATTTTATTCAACCCTAAATCCATTGAATATGCAATTCACGATTGTGTAAGTAATAGAAAATACAACCAACATGATTTAGGTTATTTTGATAAACTTTGGTTGAGTTTTAATCATCACAGTAAATTTTCATCTATTTATTTAGCAAAAATTCTCGAACTGATCAATAAAAATATCACCCAAACGCATGAATCTCTAATAAATGCTTCACATATCGTCATCACTCTAGGAACATCATGGGTTTACCGATACAAGAAAACTGAAAATTTAGTTGCCAATTGCCATAAAGTTCCTCAAAAAGAATTTCATAAAGAATTGTTGCAAATCGATCAAATTAAAGAAAGTTTAGATCAAATTATTGCTTTAATCAAAAAAACAAATGCCAAAGCAAACATTATTTTTACAGTAAGTCCGGTTAGACATGTAAAAGATGGTTTTGTTGAAAATACATTGAGTAAAGCATATTTACAAGCTGCAATTCATCAAATTATTGATAATAAGCACACCTTTTATTTCCCTGCATTCGAAATTATGATGGACGACCTAAGAGATTATAGGTTTTACAATAAGGATTTGTTACATCCAAACGAAATTGCAATGGATTATATTTGGGCAATTTTTAAAAAAACCTGGATTAGTAAAAATGCATATCCAATGATGAAAAAAATAGACAAAATTCAAAAATCTTTGAATCACAAAGCATTCAATCAAAATTCAGAAATGCATCAGGAATTTTTAGAAAAATTAGACACAAAAATTAAATTAATTACGGATGAATACCCTCGAATTAATTTCCATAAAAAGACAGTGTAAAAAACACTGTCTTTTATAAATCTATTTTTTAATAATTATTTTATACAATTAACAACATTACCCCACGGACCTCCATTAATTGCATCTACGTCATTTTGTTTTAAAATATTTGCTGCCGAACCACTTCTAGCACCACTTCTACAACATGTAATTATTGGTTTTCCATAATTTTTAATTTCATCCAAATGAAAACCGATTTTATTTAAAGGAATATTCTTTGAGCCTTGTACATGGCCTTCAGCAAACTCTTGTTCTGTTCTTACATCAATAACAATTGCACCATTTTCCAAGTACTCTTCTATAGATACTGTACTTGTACTTCCACCAAATAAATTGAAAAAACCCATATATAAATATTTTTTTTAGTTAAAATAGGTTACAAATTTCGTACAAAAGTAAACTAAAAAGTGTAACTGGTGTTACATTAGTTATTTCTTACGAGCGTTCATATAATCTAAGGTAAGATTTACCATAGCTTTTACACCTAATTTCAATTCACTTTCATCAATAAAAATTATATTATTTGAAAAAAGTATTAATAGGCATACTTCCAATATTATTCTAGAATTTTTATACATTTGAAATAAATAGATTTTCAAAAAATGATACATGAATCTTTATGTAACAAAAAAACCTTTGATTTTGCATTTTTTTCTCATGCTAAAGATTTACGTAATTATTTATATTACAAATTTGGTGATTTGGAGACAGCAGAAGATATTGTTCAAGAATCTTATATTAAATTATGGATAAATTGTGCTAAAGTCACTTTTCAAAAATCAAAATCCTATTTATTCACTATAGCAACTAATTTATTTATCGATAAAAAAAGACATGAAAAAGTTGTTTTACAATTTAAAAATAAAATTCAAAACCATATAGAACATGAAAATCCTGAATTTATATTACAAGAAAAAGAATTTATGCTAAAAATTCAGAACACTATAGGGAATTTACCTGATAAGCAAAGAGAAGTTTTTTTATTAAGTCGAATTGATAAAAAAACTTATAAAGAAATAGCTGAATTGATCAATATATCTGTTAAAGCTGTAGAAAAAAGAATGCATAATGCTTTGATTATTGTTCGTAAAGAAATAGGAAATATATAAATATTAGGGTATTATGGTACAAAATCGTTATTTTATTAGAACTAATAAATAAATGAACCTCTCTAACAAAGAACATATAAAAGATATTTACTTAGCAAAATGGCTAAGTGGTGAATTAACCAATAAAGAGTTAAAATCATATGTTTCTTCAAACGATATTGAGGTTTATGTTAAAATTAAAAATAGTTTAGAATTGTTTGAAGCGCCAAAATTTGATGGTGAAAAATTACAAAATAAAATAAAAAATAAAATCAATAAAAAAGAAGTGAAAGTTAAAAAACTTCATTCTAAATGGTTTTATGTGGCTGCAACTATTGGTGCAATTATTATTTCAACTTACCTGTTTACCTATTTAAATCCTACGACAATTGAAACAAAAATCGGTGAAAGTAGAAATCTAATTTTATTAGATGGCTCGGAAGTTAAAATGAATGCAAAATCTATTATAAGTTACTCAAAAGGGTCATGGAAAACTAAAAGACAATTAAATCTTGAAGGTCACGCCTACTTTAATGTTAAAAATGGAAATAATTTTAGTGTGATAACAAAACAAGGAATTGTCACAGTTATTGGAACTCAGTTTGATGTAAACTCACAATATAATTTTTTTAATGTAAAATGTTATGAAGGAAAAGTGCGAATCGTGCAAGATAAAGACACCCTGTTTTTAACGAAAGGCATGGCCTACCAAAGCTATAATAAAATAATAGATCAATGGAGGTTTGAAAATACAACTCCAAATTGGTTTGGAGGTGAAAGTACTTTTAAAAAAGTACCACTTTATATTGTAATAATAAGTTTAGAAAATCAATTTGATATTAAAATAATTAATGAAACAAATGAAGAAAATCACCTTTATTCTGGAAGTTTTAATAATGATGATTTGAAGACTGCCTTAAAATCAGTTTTTTTACCAATGGAAATAGATTTTGAAATAAAAAATAAAACGATATTTTTGTCAAAAAAATAAATGCGTTTAAGTTTTATTTGTATTTTTATAATTATTCAATCCAGTCTTGTAGCTCAGGATAAGACTTTCTCCATCAATGCAGCAAATATACCATTAGATTCATTGCTTACTCAAATTGAAAATTCATTTGATGTTCGGTTTTCCTATCGCAACGATTTGATTGCCAATAAAACTATTTCTTTAGACATAAATCAAAAAACTCTAACTGAAATTTTAAAAATTATAGATGAAAAGCAAAGTTTAAAATTCGAATTAATTTCAGAAAGGAATATAGTTATTAGAAATAAGAAAAAGTTTATTTCATTAAGTGAAAAACAAATTCTAGATGAAATCATATTAAATAATTATCTCACCCAAGGAATTCAAAAACAAAGGGATGGTTCATTTAAAATATCACCAAAAAAATTAGAAATATTACCTGGTATAACTGAACCAGATATTTTTCAAAGTATACAGCTTCTCCCTGGTGTAGTTAGCCCTGATGAATCTTCAACTGGAATCTATGTTAGAGGAGGAACTCCTGATCAAAATTTAATACTTTGGGACAATATAAAAATATATCACGCGGGTCACCTTTTTGGAACATTTTCAGTGTTTAATCCATATATTACAAAAGATATTAAATTTATTAATAAAGGAACAGATGCCAAATATGGTGATCGAATCTCGAGCGTAATTGATGTAAATACCAATAACAAAGTTGCAACAAAATTTGGAGGAGGAGTTGGGTTAAATTTAATCGAACTTGACGGTTATTTTGAAATGCCAATAATTGATGATAAATTAAGTGTTTTAATATCAGGCAGGCGTTCATTTACCGATTTTCTAACTTCAAATACTTATTTAAAATTAGCTGATAAAGTTTTTCAAAATCCAAATACTAACGAAATTCTAAAAGGAGAAAATAAATTTTATTTTTTTGATTATAGTGTAAAATTAAACTGGAAGATTGCAGAAAACAATTATATTAATATAAGCTTTATCAATATTGAAAATAAATTACAAACTATATTTAAAGGTCAAAACCCTTTATCAATTACTGATGTTTTGGAAACAGAAAATCAAGGGTATAATTTTAACTGGAGTAAACAATGGTCTAACAAATGGTCGCATCAGATAAACACTTATTTTTCAATCTATGACCTTTCTTTTTCTCAAGTTTATGCAACTGATGAATTACAAACACCTCCAAGTGAAAATTCAAACATAGTAAAAGATACTGGTATAAATTTAAACTTCCTCTATAAAATAAGTGAGAATCAAAACTTGAGTTTTGGTTCTCAATTTTCTAATTATATTGTTCAATACGCTTTATCGGATTCGAATGAAGAAAGTAATATACTCGAAAATGAGAGCTCGCTTAATAGTTATTCACTTTATACTTCTTATAATTACAAAAATATAAATCTATTCGATTTTACCACTGGTATGAGGTTAAGTTACTACAGTGCAATCAATAGTGTTGAACTTGAGCCTCGTATCAATATATTTAAAAAACTAAATTCTAAGTTAAGTATCCAATTAACTGCCGAAAGAAAAACTCAAGTTGTGAGTCAAATAAATGAAACGATAAACCAAAGCTTAACCCTTGAAAATCAAATTTGGACTATTGCAAATAATACTGATATTCCAACAGTTAAAAGTTGGCAATATACTGGTGGATTAATCTATTCTGAAAATGATTGGAATTTAGAGTTTGATCTTTATTTCAAAGAGATAGAAGGACTTACAACATTAAATAGAGGGTTTATTGATATTGATGATATAATTTTCTCAAAAGGAGAAAGTGTCGTAAAAGGAGTCGATTTTTATATAAAAAAACAAATTGATAAATATAAATCTTCTGTTGGCTATACGCTAAGTTCGGTTACAAATAATTTTGAAGGTATCAATGAAAATCAAAAATTCCCGAGCAATGCAGATATTACAAATAACATAAATTGGACACATGAATACGCATACAGAAAATTTAAATTCGCTTTAGGCTGGCTTTGGCGAACTGGAAAACCATATTCAAAAGCAACAGGAATTATAGTTGGTGATGATGATAATCAATTTATAAAGTATGATGGCATTAATGCGGATAGATTGCCAAATTATTACCGTTTGGATTTTTCAAGCACCTATAATTTTAAAATTTCAAAAGAAAAAAATATCAATGGTAGACTTGGGTTTTCAGTATTAAACTTATTAAATAAAGAAAATATATTAAACAGATCCTTTTATATAAATCCAACAACAAATGAAATCAATTCAGTAGATACAAGATCTCTTCAAAGGGTTTCAAATATTGTATTCAGGGTTTATTGGTAATTAAAATAAAATATAAAGTAGGGTAAATCAAGGTTAAATCGTTTTTTCCTAAACACTTTACTTTAATGAATTTTATTTCAAATTATATAAAAGAAAATCCTACTATAAGTTTAGTATTAGGATTTCAACTTTATCGATTTTTGTTATTTCCATGTATATATATTAGGCCTTATCATACTTATAAGCATGTCAAAAATCTGAATTCACTATGTCATGATTATCGTCTTAAGCTTGGAAATGTATTAAAGTGTTTAAACACAAAATTTCTACCCATATCAGATTATTCATTATTGGATAAAATTCATATAAATGAATTTATACTAATATGCACGACATTAATTTCAAAAAATAGAATTATAACCAACTTTCATTCAGCTTATTTTAAGTGTACGCTAACTATATGAATAATTTAATAAAAATAAATAGTTGTATTATAATTCCTTGCTATAATGAGGAAAACGGGTTGCCATTGCAAGAGTATTGTAATTTTATGGAAGTGAACCCAAAAGTTGTTCTTTGCTTTGTCAACGATGGATCAACAGATAAAACTCAAGAAATACTTGAAAAACTAGAAAATAAATTTCAGAAACAAGTTGCTATTATTTCATGTATTAAAAATCTTGGTAAAGCGGAAGCAGTTAGAAGAGGAGTTTTATACTGCAATAACACATACGATTATACATATATAGGATATCTCGATGCCGATTTGTCTACTTCAATACAAGAATATGGAATACTATCGACCTACTTAAACGATGACCTACATTTTGTTTTTGGCTCTAGAATCATGAAATTAGGGTCAATTATTATCAGAAATCACTATAGATTTTTAATTGGTAGAATTATAGCCACCATTATTTCTAACATGTTGAAATTAAAAGTATACGACACACAATGTGGATGTAAAGTTTTTACGAAAGACTTATCTATACAATTATTTGAAAATCCATTTATCTCTAAATGGTTGTTTGATGTCGAAATTTTTTACAGGATGATAGACCTTTACGGAAGAGACCAAATGCTTAATAAAACGATTGAAGTTCCATTAAAAAAATGGGTTGACAAAGGTGATTCAAAAATAAAAACAACTTATTTCTTTAAACTCTGGTTAGATTTATATAAAATCAAGAAAAAATATAGAACAGTTAGTGAAAATAAATATCCAAATATCCAAACACAAAATGCTTAAAGAGAAATATAGAAACACTTCTTTTTATTTGTTTATTTCGGTAATGGCTCTAATAATCTTTAGGTTTATACTTACAGGTGCAATTCCTTTATTAGATAAAACAGAGGCGAGGTATGCGGAAATTGCCCGATTGATGTATGAAACTAAAAATTGGGTAGTATTGCAAATAGACTATGGCATTCCTTTTTGGGCCAAACCACCCGTATCTACATGGCTTTCTGCCTTAAGTTTTGAGGTTTTTGGAATTAATGAAATCTCAGCCCGACTACCTTCTTTTTTAATGGCTATTGTTATACTTATTATTGTTGGTAATAAGGTTAAAAAATCAAGTATTTCATTCTATCTGCCAAGTTTTATTTTATTGACAATGCCTGAATTTCTAATTCATACTGGTGTTGTTTCTACAGATTCTGCATTAGCATTTTCTATTGTACTAATTATGCTTTCTTTTTGGGAAGCAATGCATAATGATAAAAGATCGTTTTGGAATTATTTATTTTTTATTGCTATAGGTTTTGGGCTATTGGCTAAAGGACCCATAGTATTAAT
>CAYPHN010000075.1:0-12661 GCA_964410265.1 uncultured Flavobacteriaceae bacterium
AAAATAACTTAAGCATTATTGATACGGATTCACTACACAAATTGCAAAGAAAAGTAAAGCAGATTATTGTTATGGATTCTTTAAATGTGACAACCGATGAAATGAGTATCGTTTATAGTGTGCAAATAGGGGCATATTCAAATTTTAGTTCAAAACTAATTTCGGATGATTTGGTGCAATTAGAAGAGTTTCAAGATGCTGGATATAATAAATTTGTTGTTGGTAAATTTACTACTTATAAAGAAACAGTGGCATTGCGTGACGACTTGAAGCGTTTGGGCTTTAAAGATTGTTTTATAATTGCTAAATCATATGGAGTTCTGGTTAATATGAAAGAGGCGTTACAGCTTAGTGGAGAGAAATGGATAAGAGGAGGTACTAATTAAATTATTATCAAATATTTTGTCATCATTTAAACACTGGTTAAAAGCTGCTCGATTACGTACTTTGCCTTTATCCCTTTCGGGAATCATTTTAGGTTCATTTTTAGCATTCTCCAACGGATATTTTAATCCGTTTATATTACTATTTGCCATATTAACAACGGTTGGGTTTCAGGTAATATCAAATTTTGCCAATGATTATGGTGACGGCGTAAAAGGTACAGATAATCATGAAAGAATTGGTCCAACAAGGGCACTCCAAAGTGGTGACATAAGCGCTAAACAAATGTTATTGGCAATTAAAATAAGCGGTGTTTTAACTTTAATTATCGCATTATTATTGATTTTTATTTCCTTTGGGAAAGAAAATATTTTCTATTCTATTCTATTTTTTCTTTTAGGAGTTGGTAGTATTGCTGCTGCAGTTAAATATACCATGGGTAAAAATGCATACGGCTATAGCGGGTTTGGCGATATTTTTGTTTTTATTTTTTTTGGCATATTAAGTGTTTGCGGTACTTATTTTCTATATACACACCAATTAGATTATACAATTTTTTTTCCAGCCTTTTCCATAGGTCTGTTAAGCGTTGGAGTTTTGAATTTAAACAATATGCGTGATAGGTTGTCTGATAAAAAGTCTGGTAAAAATACTTTGGTGGTAAAAATCGGTAGTGAATTCGCCAAATACTACCATTATTATTTAATTTTTGCAGCGTTTTTATTTGCTTTACTTTATACCATGATTCACTTCAAATCGATTTGGCAATTTTTATTTTTATTTGCTTTTATCCCCATATTTAAACACATTCGTACCGTTTATATAACCCTAGAAGCCAAAGATTTAGACCCTGAATTAAAAAAACTCGCTTTGAGTACATTTTTGTTTGCTGTTCTTTTTGGATTGGGACTCGTGCTCTAAGAAGTATGTTTTCATTAGTTAGTCGAACCTGCCTGCCGGCAGGTACCTCGACCCTTGGGTCGATTCCTATTATTGGGGTCCAGCCCGTCAGCTGACGGATGGGGTTTAATACCTTTTAGTTTCCCTATTTGCAGGGCTGTTTTTAAAGTAACCTATTGTAAATGCTAAGTCGATTGTTGTATTGAATTTAAACTTCAAGACCGTTGCAAAATTGTTTTTTACTTATTTAAGGTCATCTTTTGCAATGGTCTTACTTCTATTATTTTTTTAAACTAGGAATCGTTCAAATGGTTAAATTACCATGTGTTTGCGTTAAAAAAAATGCGCTAATACATTGTCTAATCATGTAACTTTGAAAACATAGTTAAAAAATTTTAAAAGATGGATATAAGCAAAATAAACATATTCGTAGTTATTGGATTTGTTTTGACTTTTAATAGTTATGCTCAACAACCTATATATAATGATGTACCATTTTGGCAAGATAGAAGTGTATCTTATTTTTTAGAATATAATAGTGATGAGAATTTGAAATCTATTTATATGGATAGAAATGATGTGATTAAAATTCTTTCCTCTAAGGGGTTAATGATTCCATATAAAGAAAAATTAGAAGTAGATAGATCTTATCATCCCTTGATGGAAATGTCTATTTCAGCTATTAAAATCTACAAAAATCAATTTATGTATTTAACAGATAAAGTAGTTTTGAGTAATGCCTGGGCTGGTAAAATCTCTTTAAAGCATAATCTTCCCAATGCCGAGTTCTTTGCAGGAGGTCATGACTTTAATTTTTTGGTAGGATCTAATAATGGATTACAATATATTGGTAATAAAGGGACTTTATGGAAGTACATTTTTAACAAAGAGACGGATCTTAAAGCCATTAAATATGATGCGGGCAATAATGGATTTTGGATATTGAGTAGCAATAATCTCTCGTTTTATGAGTCTTCTTCGAACAAGATTATTAAAAAATATAAAGGAAATAACTTAACCAGTTTTGAAGTGTTAGAAAATGGAAAAGAGATTATTATTGGAACAAAAAACGGATATCTAGTTTATAATAAAGTAATTGATAAAATAGTTGACAGCAATAATCACTTACCATCAAATGAAATAACTTGTATTTCTGAAATTGATGGCAAATTGTGGTTTGGTTCAACACAAGGCGCATTTATGTTGAAAGAAGATGCTAAGTTTAACTATTATGCCTCAAGACGCTGGCTTGCAAATGATCATGTTAAAAGTATTGCAAAAGGTGAGGATAATACAATCTTAATATTAACTTCAAAAGGTATGTCAAAAATTATTTTTGAAAAGATTACCTTAGAGGATAAAGCCATGCATTTTGAACAACAAGTTAGAAAAAGACATATTCGAAATGGTTTGATAAGTGAACGTCTTGTGATGAGTGAACATGGTAATCTAAGTACCGGCCAAATGGAGGACTCTGATAATGATGGCTTATGGACCTCAATGTATTTAGGAAGTCAGGTTTTCGTTATGTAGTAACCAAGTCTGAGGAAGCTTCTCAAAATGTATTAGAGTCGTTTGATGCGATTGAAAAATTATTTAGAATCAACGGTCTCAAAGGTTTTCCTTCACGTTCTTTTGAAAGAAAAGGGTATTTTAAAGAAGGTGATGTTCAATGGAAAGATGCGGCCAATTCTAACTGGAGTTGGAAAGGTACAACCAGCAGCGATGAAGCTGTAGGTCATTATTTTGCCTTGAGTTTGGTAGCCGAATATATGGAGGATGAAGCACTTAAAAAAAGAGCTATCCAGTTGATTGAAGATTTTACAGATCATTTGATTGAGAATGATCTTTATCTTATTGATGCTGATGGTAAGCCTACACAGTGGGGAAGATGGAATCCTGATTCTGTAAACAATTTACCTGAAGATGAAGGAGATAGAAAACTTAATTCATTAAATGTTATTTCTTTTTTACAAGTTGGATATCACTTTACAGGAAAAGAAAAGTACAAGAAGAAAGCGTATAAATTGATGAGAAAATACGGGTATAAAGAAAACTTATTAAGACCGGTAGATAAATTTAATAAAGCCTATGGTTGGAATCATTCTGACGATGAAATGTATTTTATCTCCTTTTGGTATCTATATCCTTATGCTTTTTCCAATGAATTACAAGGTGAATTTAAAGACGTAATGAAGGACGTTTGGAATATAGAACGACCCAAAAAAAATGCCTTATGGAACTTTTTTTACGCACAAACCAGTGCAAAAGATTTTGATTTGGATGAATCGGTTTGGTTTTTAAAAGAATACCCATTGGATCTAATTTCGTGGACAATTAAAAATAGTCACAGAAAAGATATAGAATTTTTAGCCCCAAATTATCGCGAGCAAACTACTAAAGAAGTATTACCTCCGGATGAAAGACCAACCTATAAACACAATACAAATTATTTTGTTATTGACCGAAGTGAAAATGGTAGAATAGAAAACAGTGGAGATTTATTCTTATTACCTTATTGGATGGGGCGGTACTTGGGTGTAATCTCTAAACCGAATACTATCGAATAATTTAAATATTATTGCATTTTAAATATGATTACCACTATTATTTTTGACATGAATGGCGTTATTACTGATGATGAAGAGATTCATGAAATTGCAACTAAAGAAATTTTTGAAGGTATTGGGTTTGATTTGACTTCAGAAATGTATAGAGCGTTTTGTTTGGGTAGAACTGATCCAGCTTCTTTTAAGGATTTATATGTTGCATTTGGAATTAAAGAAGATAATATGGAAAGTTTGATCTCTAAAAAATCACAGCGGTATCAAAAATTAATCCAAAATAATTTAAAAGTATATCCCGGAGTACTAAATTTAATTATTAGTCTAAATAAAAAATATACTTTGGCACTTACATCTAGTTCTACTTTTGACGAGGTTTATACAGTTGTAAATCAATTAGATATAAAAAATTGTTTTAAGACAATAGTAACTTCACGAGATGTAATTCATGGTAAACCAATGCCCGAACCTTATATTTTAACAGCAAAACGATTAGATGTAAAACCTGAAGAATGTTTGGTGATTGAAGATTCTCAAAATGGTGTGCAATCTGCAAAATCAGCCGGAATGAAATGTGTGGCAATTAGTAATACCGAACAACCAAGCAGATTAATTAAAGCAGATCAGATAATTGATAATTATGCTGTTATAACAGATGAATTTATTCAGCAATTTTAAGATTTTAAGAATATGTTTGAGTTTTAGTTAAATAATTAATACGATAAAAAAAGACCACTAAAACAGCTAATTATTAATGTATTTTCAGTAAGATAAACGAATATATATCACGAGTAATCAAATAAATTTGAGTGTTTGCTTTTTAGGTTAAGTAGGATTATTTTTCTAACTATTAAATTATTAATAATGATAATTAGGCAACTTTTAATCGTGTCGATGTTTTTTGTTTTTTGCAGAACTATTGCGCAGTCAAATCTGATGACTTCTAATTTAGAAGACTCAAAAATATTTAAAAAAAATAATTTAGATGTTATTAAGTCCAACTATTTAGATAAAAATGGTTTACCATCTCATGAAGTTTTTATGATGCAAAACGGGTTAAATCAGTATGATAAGAATACACAATCAACTCCCTATTTTACAGTAACGATTTTAAAAGGTGATGTGATTGAAAAAACTGGAAAGATTGAATTAAAAAAATCAGCTTCTCTTTTTAACTTAGATTTTTATATAGAAAACAAAATAACTTTTAAATCTTTTAATCAACAGATTCCCGTTTGGGATGGTAGAGTATATGAAGATAATAATAAAATTATAGTTGGTGGTTATTCTGATAAAATGAACGAAAGATCTGTTGGTTTTATTGATGAAAAAGGAATCTTTAATGCTAAATCTGGATTAGATGCCGATATATTTCCTATACTAAAAACACCTTCAAATGAATTGTTGTTTGACCCATTTAAAAAACAATTATATAAGATTAGTGCAAGTAATGGTTTAATGCAAACCAAAAGTAATCGTTCATTTCTTCCTATAGAACTCTATAGAAATAATGGTAAGTTATTAGATGATATTCATTATGAAATTGTCAGCCAAAATAATGGCTCGTTACTAATCTTAGTTGGGACTTTAAATGGTGAAAAGATTGAAATAGCTAGGTGTAATACAAAAATATCTAAATTGGTTCAAACCAAAGAAGCTTTTAGACCAGCCTTGATAACTGGTGCTAGCCAGCAAGGAAATGGTGAGATGATTTCTTTAACTTTTGAAGGGACTTATTCTGAAAAAGTCAATCTGATTGAAAACAACCTTTTTTTAGATATAGAAAATAAATCAGTTTCAAATTCGAAAAAATCATCCAAAATTAGAATTGATGGAGATTTTCAAGATTGGAGAAATATTTCAGGAATCTCAGATGTTCAAGGTGATTATGTTTCCTATCTTTTTGAAAACCCTGATACGGATCTTTTAGAATTTAAGGTAACAAATGATGAAAAGTATATTTATTTCTATACAAGAGTTGCAGGGGCGCATGGCAGAACAGGAGAAAAGGGAAGATATTATTGGTATACCTATATTGATGTGGATGGAAATCGCAGTACTGGCTATCCTCCAACTCGTGATGATAATTGCTATTTTGGTATTGATATAGGCGACGATAGTGAAGCACAATTTGAATTTATAAATAATAAGTTTGTCAAAACCTTTTTCGGATTCACTGGTGTAGGAACAGAGCATGAAGTATTAAAAGGCATATTAAAACTAGGACCGTCATATTATGCTCCAAAGGATAACAATGGCAAGAAAAGAGACTTTTACAAAATGGAGTATGTAAATAGAAAAGGAACAAGACATCTTACAGAAGACTATACAGAGGGTACTAGCGAAGATATCATAATCGCCTTGTCACCTGATGGTTCGGAGGTGGAAGTAAGGGTAGAAATGGCTGGTTTTTTAAGAGATTCTAATGGCAATAGCTTAATATTTAAAGGTAAAAAAATAGATATAGCGGTTGGTGTAGAAGGGTCTAGTAATTATTATAATGCTAAAGATTGGGGAGCTGATTCGAGTGGTGTGATTTACAATTACTTAATAAAATGAAAAAATATCCAACTTCCATATTATCATTAATTTTTTTAATGTTTTGTTGCTTTTTAGGGCAGGCGTAAAAATTGAATAGTCAAATAGAGTATGTGCAAGGAGATTTCAATTTACCCAATTTAATTGCTCCTTTAGATTATGAAGACTTTTTAGAACACAAAACAAATGCTAGTGACTATATACCTGTAGATGATAAAATATTTATCGAACATATTCGTAATAAAACAACAGAAAATGAGGAATTAAGGGTTAATAAAGTATTTGAGTCCAACATAAATAAGTTAAAACTAAACGAATATGTAAAGTTGGTTCCTGCATCAATTACTTCTTTACAAAAGAATAATGATAAAGTTTGGATTGGAACGAACATGGGTCTGTTTTATTATAATTTAAAAACCAAAGTTGTTAAAAAATACGAATCCTATGGTGAAAATGGGCCACTTTCTACATCAATTTCTGGAATAGTACTTGATGGTAAAGGTAATTTGTGGGTAGGTACACCTATCGGGTTAAGTTTATTAAATTCGGATGGTACTTGGCATGCTATTCAAGGCAGAGAAGGATTACCTGTGGAAGATATTACTACTTTACATATAGATAAAGATGATGCTATTTGGATAGGTACCAGTGAAGGAGCTATTCTTTATAAACCATATGATAATGGTAGAAAATGGTATTATAGAGCAGGCAAGCGTTATTTAAAGGATGACTATATCCAAGATATAACGCTAACAAATGATGATAAAACCATTTATTTTAAAACAGATAATGGCATAAGTAAATTAAATCTGATTAATCAAACACTTTTACAAAGAGCCAACATCATCGAAAATAGATTAAATAAGTGGCATAGACGTAGTGGAATTGTAGCGTCGAGTATTTTAAATGATGCTGAAAATCCTACAAGTTATACCATTAAAGATAATGATAATGATGGTTTGTGGACATCTTATCATGTTGTTGCTATGTCGCTTGCTTTTGCTACAACGGGTGAAGAAAAATACAGAATATCTGCCAAAAAAAGTATGGACGCAATGATCAGGCTTCAAAATGTATCAGGTATTCCGGGCCTTGTGGCAAGAAGTGTGGTTCCAATTTCTCAAAAAGGTGAAATGAGTAAACAATGGAGGGAATCACTTGATGGAAATTTACTATGGAAAAGTGATACCTCCAGTGATGAGATAGATGGTCATTTTTTCGCTTTTTATGCTTATTGGGAGCATATTGCAAAAAATAATCCTAAGGAGTCTAAAGTTATCAAAAAACAAATCAATACTTTGATGAATTATATTGTTGATAATAATTATCAACTGATTGATTGGGATGGAAAAAGAACCAAGTGGGGGTTTAGGAATCCTGAGCTTTTAAATGATGATCCCGAAAATTATTCTGAAAATGGTTTAAATTCAATGCAAATTCTTTCATTTTTAAAAGTATCTTATTATATTACAGAAGATAAAAAATTTAAAAAACATTATGATCACTTAATTACCAAACATGGGTACCTAGCCAATATCATGTTAGAAAAAAAAGTTTTTCCAGACTTGAATAACCATTCTGATAATCAACTTGGTTTTGTTGCTTTATATCCTCTTTTACAATTAGAAAATGACCCAAAAGTTAAAAACGTATTGCAAAGAACAGTAAGACGACATTATAGAACTTTAAGCAAAGATGGGTCGGCATTTTTTTATTTTGTAGCCGCTACAATTGATCCGGATTATGTTGATATAAATGGAGCTGTGGTAAATCTTCGACAAATTCCAACAGACAGAAGACAATGGAGTATGGTGAATAGCAATAGAAAAGATATTACTTGGAATCCGGAAATGAGTCGATTTAATAGAAAGCAATTATTACATGTTTTACCCGCAGATGAAAAGAATTTTGATCGATGGAACCGAAATCCTTACGCTCCGGATGCTGGTAAAGGGGGTAAATTTGAAGATGATCGAGGGTCAAGGTTACTAGCCTATTGGTTAGGTAGATACCATGGTTTTATCGGTAAAGAAAATTTATAAAAAAACAGACCTTATTATGAAAAAACTAATTATTTTAATGCTGATTATTAATGTTTTAAATATCCATTCACAAAATAAAAAATTGAAATGGTTTAAGGGAAACACACATGTGCATACAACTTTAAGTGGTCATGCCGATACACATCCTGATACTGTTGCGCTATGGTATTTAGACAGAAATTGGAATTTTTTAATTCTGAGTGAACACAACCATTTTATAGATCCGAAAAGTATCAATCTTCCCAAAAACAGAAGAAAAGATTTCATTTTAATTCCAGGTGAAGAGGTGTCAGATTATTATGAGATTCACACTACTGGCATGAACATTACTAGAGAAGTTTTCCCACACACTATAACTAAAGAAAATAGATTCGAAAACTATAAGACATTCTTAATGCAAGAACATACAGATTCTATTAGAAGTGCCAATGGTATTCCTATTCTCAATCATCCAAACTGGAGATCTGGTGCTTCGGCCGCACAAATTGAAAAGGTAGAAGGATTACATATGATTGAATTGTATAACGGTCACCCCGATGTAAACAACTGGGGAAATAAAAAACACGCTTCCATGGAACAGAAATGGGACTCCCTACTAACCGCCGGAAAAAAGTTTTATGGAGTATCTTCAGATGACGCACATTATTTTAAAAAATGGGCAGTCGATGAAAGCAATCCAGGTAGAGGCTGGGTAATGGTTAGGAGTAAAGAACTCACCCCCAATGCTATAGCGGAAGCCATGGCAAATGGAGAATTTTATTCTTCGAATGGTGTAATTCTTAAAAAAGTTAAAAAAAACAAGAAAACCTATAAAGTAGAAATTGATGTTGAAGCATCACTTATTGAATTGCAAAGTGACTTATTAGTTGGAAAAAGAACAGATTTAGAAGAGGCTGGTTTTAGCATCCAATTTATAGGTGATGGTGGGAAAATTCTACAGGAATCCAATAAAAATTCAGCAAAATTTAAGATTCCAAAAGGATTTAAATATGTTCGTGCAAAAATTATATTTTCAAGAGTTTCAGGTTTAAAAAGCGAACAATTTTATGCATGGACACAACCAGTATTTTTGAATAACAACTAATAAAGAATAAAATAATGAAACTTAAAGAGCAATATATTAGTATTTTAATCGTAGCCATGGCATTGGCTACTGCTTGGGCTATTAGAGGTCAATTCGGTCACGAACAAGGCGCAGCATGGGCTGGTGCAATTGGTGGCCTGGCACTTGTTATGGTTTCAAAAAGAAAAGACTGGTATAATAAGATGATTTTGGTTGCTTTAGCATCGGCAATTGGCTGGGGTGCAGGTGGTATGATAAGTTATGGGAGGGTAGTAGGTTATGGCAATGCTGATAATTATATAAATGTTTTTTATGGTTTGGGAATGCTATTTGTTATCGGTGCTTTATTCGGATTATTAGGTGGTGGCCTGGTTGGATTGGTATTAGATTCAACTGAAAAAAACAAAGTAAAATGGGGATCGCTAGTTGCAGAAATGACTGCAGGTGGTATAATAGGATACTTTTTTCTTATTGAACAGATAGGATTTAGAATGACACCACCGAGGTCAGAGGCATGGGCAATAATCCTAGGGGCCGGAATCGCTATGTTATGGTATATGGCAAGAGAAAAAAGAAATTCTGCAATAAGAGTTGCCATATTTTCTGCACTTGGTGGAGGTTTTGGTTTTGCCTTTGGAAATTTTTTACAAGTTTTAGGTAATGTTTTACAAATTCAATTCAATATGTGGAATGTTATGGAATATAGTATTGGATTCTTTGGTGGTTCAGGTATGGCATATGGTGTATTTAGTTCTATATGGCCTTTGGAAGATGAAGAGGTTAAGCCTAAAAAATGGATAAATCAGGCCGCTTTATTTATTATAGTGATCTTTATACCATTAATTGTTTATCGTGAAACCTTGGCTTATGATCATTTATTGTCGCGTTTAGGAGATATTTCCAATCTTAATTTTATTGCAAAATTAAGTGCAAGTCTTATGGCTATTGTGATGATTGTAATGGCTGTGCTGTTAATAAGAAGGTTAAAAAATGGAGAATACAAAAAAAAGGACATTATCTTTTTTTTCCTTACTTATTTCGTAGTATATGTTTTTATTAGTTATGTGGTTACAGGATTGTTTGCAGGTAATTTGGAATTAAATCACCATTTATATATTTTGAATATTATCTTAATCGTATTTATAGTTAGTAAGAAATACGATGCTATTTTTACAATGGTTTCTGACACTGTAGATGTAAAAAAATGGTTCTATTACCTATTAATCATCTTGGCATTTATTGCAATACTAACTTTAATAGCAATAAACAGTCATGGTGAAGTAGGAAGAGCTCATGATAGGTTTCCACTAAATTAATAAAATAAAGTACTTAAAAAGATAGATGAAAGATAAAATAAATAAAAATCATTATGCACAGCATATAATAATATTCACAACTATTGTATCTGTTTTTTATGCAATATTGCGTTATAATGTATATGGAGGTGTTCTGTGGAAGGATTTGCCCTTGTTTGTTTTAAATAAAGGTATTTCTCTTTCATCTTTGATATTATTGACTATTAATTTTTCCATTGGGCCCTTGCAAAATATGGGGCTCAATATTTCTGAAAAATGGTTAAATTCAAGAAAACCGCTTGGGATAGCAGGATTTTTATTTGCCTTTATTCATGTATTTATGAGTATTTCTATTTTAAATCCCAATTATTACGATGTATTTTATATGCCAGATGGCACCTTATCTTTAAAAGGAAGCTTAAGCCTTTTAGGCGGTATTTTAAGTTTTATATTATTATGGGTTTACAATATTAGTTTTAAATCTACCATAAAGAAAGACAAAAAAATCTTCGCTATAATAACTTCGAGAAATTTTCTTATTTACGCGATGTTATTTACGGGTATACATTTATTTTTTATGGGATATTCAGGCTGGCTGACACCGAGTAAATGGCAAATGTCATTAGCACCAATTAGTTTAATTTCATTTGTTATTTTCATTATTGGTTTCCTAATTAATTTAATTGGCAGGAAATAATATTTGAATTGTTAAAATATAGAGATAAGAAGTCAGTAAAAATAAATCATCTAAAATTTTTACGGTAGTCTGAAGGTGTTTTACCCATAATATCTTTAAAGTAATGATTGAAATTGGCCAAATTATTATATCCACTTTCAAAACAGATTTGGGTTATTTGTTTGTCAGTTTCCGCCAATAATTTAGCCGCGATTCCAACACGAACACTTTTAACATACTCCATAAATGTAACATTGGTCTTTTTCTTAAAAAACCTACAAAAGGAACTTGGAGCCATATGTAAAACCGCTGAGGCTTCTTCTAATTTAATTCCTTCTTGAATATTTTGAAAAACATATTCATAAACCTTATTAATTTTTTCAAGATTTTTTGAAAATACTGCAGATTGGTTTAAAGGATTTGACAATTCATATTTGTCTTCCACCTTTATTAAATAATTAAATATTCTTAGCAGCTCAATATAATATTCTAATCCATGAAGGTTAGACATATTTTCTAATATTAATCTAATATCTTCATCGTTTTTAACTTTAAATCGAGTTCCTCTACTTGCTTGTTTCAACAATTCAACTACCTTTTCAAGCTCAGGCATATTAAAAAAATCTGATTTTAGAATATTTTCAGAAAAATGAGTAACGATACAAGTAGGGTCATTTCCATTATCCTTATCCAATACTTCCCAACAATGTGGTAAATTAGGTCCTAAAAGAACCAAATCTCCAGTTTCAAAACCTGAAATATTATCACCCACAATTCTACGACCTGTTCCCGATGTAATATAATTCAACTCAAAATTTTGATGAGAATGTATTCTTGCATTTGAAGCTAATGGTAACTTTCTCGAGATAAAAGAATGCTTATTTGGTACAAATATTTTTTCAAATACAAACTCCATTTCTTGTTATATTAACTTGTTTTCTCAAAAATACATAATTATTTTAATATAAATGTCAAAATATTATGTAATATAAATAATATTGTTGTAGTAAAATGATTCTATTTCAATTTTCTTTGTTAGATACTAAAAATGGTCATTTATGTTTAGAATGATGATCACAATAGAAAATGATAATATTAATGTTCAATTTCCAATCAAAAAAGAAAATTTAAACAAATGAAATTACCCCTTAAAGGAATAATACCTCCAATGATAACACCATTAAGCGAAAATGGTGAAT